>NZ_CBFIHX010000006.1:0-58503 GCF_965662505.1 Pseudomaricurvus sp.
GTGTCCGCGAATTTGAACGGAAGCAGCTGTCTCGCGCATAAAACACTTTGCTCCCCGCGCCACGCCCCTGAACTTCTCCGTAAGTCTGGGGCGAGCTACAACAGTTTTCCGGAACTCCCCGTACCATGCCAAACACCCTAGAACTCCAGTCCCAGATCGACGATCTGAAAAAACAGCTGAATTACCATAACTATCGCTACTACGTGTTGGATGATCCCACGGTTCCAGATGTGGAATACGATCGTCTGTTTCAGCAGCTAAAAGATATTGAAACTCAGCATCCTGAATTAATCACAGCGGACTCCCCGACACAGCGTGTTGGCGAGGCGCCGCTCAGTGCCTTTTCTCAAGTCGCCCATGAAGTTCCCATGCTGTCTCTGGATAATGCATTCAACGATGAGGAGCTGCAGAGCTTCAATCGCAGATTGCAGGAGCGACTGAAAAACCCGGACGATATTGAATTTGCCTGTGAGCCAAAACTGGACGGGATCGCTGTCAGTTTACTGTACGTCAATGGCTTGCTGGAGCGTGGGGCAACACGGGGGGATGGTTCTACCGGTGAAGATATTACCCAGAACGTTCGGACGATTACATCTATTCCTCTGCGTTTAATGGGTGAGGGCTATCCAGAAGTATTGGAAGTCCGCGGCGAAATTTATATGCCGAAGCAAGGCTTTGAACAGCTTAATGAAAAGGCACGTCAGGCTGGCGAGAAAACCTTTGTTAACCCGCGCAATGCAGCCGCAGGCAGCCTGCGTCAACTGGATGCACGTATTACCGCTAACCGACCGTTGCAAATGTGTGCGTACAGCGTCGGTCGTTTTGACGGTGGCGAGCTGCCAGAGCGACATACCGAAGTGCTTGAGCAGCTGCATCAATGGGGTTTTCTCATCAATCCGGAAATGGCTGTCGTACACAATATCAGCGGTTGTCTGGATTATTATCGACGTGTGGGCGAGAAGCGCGATTCCCTACCTTATGATATCGATGGCATTGTATTTAAGGTCAACAATCTTGCCCTGCAACAAACCTTGGGGTTTGTTTCCCGTGCGCCTCGCTGGGCTATTGCTTATAAGTTTCCTGCTCAGGAAGAGATGACACAATTACTCAGTGTTGAGTTTCAGGTGGGGCGTACGGGAGCCGTGACGCCGGTGGCAAGGCTGGATCCGGTCTTTGTAGGTGGTGTGACAGTTTCTAACGCTACCTTACACAACCGGGATGAGATAAATCGTCTCGGCGTCATGGTTGGTGATACGGTGGTGGTGCGCAGAGCGGGTGATGTGATCCCGCAAGTGGTGTCCATTGTGAAATCGAAACGCCCGGATGACGCCGCAGAAATTGTATTTCCAGAAGCTTGTCCGGTGTGTGATTCACCGGTAGAGACCGTGCCCGGCGAAGCAGTGGCACGCTGCACCGGTGGTCTGATTTGCGCAGCGCAGCGCAAAGAGGCCATCAAGCATTTTGCTTCTCGTAAAGCGATGGATGTCGATGGTTTAGGGGATAAGCTGGTTGAGCAGTTGGTTGATGAAGGTCTTATTCATTCTGTAGCGGATCTTTATCGACTAGAGGCAGAGCAAGTGGCCGGGCTTGAGCGAATGGGCCCCAAGTCCGCGGAGAATCTGATCAACGCCTTGGAAGCCAGTAAACAGACTTCTTTTGATCGGTTTCTTTACTCTCTGGGTATTCGCGAGGTTGGCGAGGCCACAGCGCGAGGGTTAAGCCGTTACTTTGGCAATCTGGAGGCTTTAATCGCTGCCAGCGAAGACTCTCTGCAAAAGGTGGATGACGTGGGGCCCGTGGTGGCTCATTTTGTCGCTGAGTTTTTGCGTCAGGAGCATAACCTGGAAGCGATTGAGGCTCTGCAGAAGGCCGGTGTTCACTGGGAGGACATCAGTGTTGACGAGCGTCACGAGCCTTTAGCTGATCATACCTATGTTGTGACCGGATCGTTTTCGTTGATTAAGCGTGATGAAGCCAAAAAGTTGTTACAACAGCTAGGCGCCAAGGTCGCTGGTTCGGTATCGGCTAAAACCCATTGTGTGGTTGTTGGCGGTGGGGCTATGAATAACTCCAAGTACGTCAAGGCTCAGGAGTTGGGTATTCAGACCATGACTGAGGAAGAATTGGTCGACTCATTAAAAGAGTACGGGGTGCTTTAAGAGTGGTATTTCTGCAGCGATTTAACATCAACCTCATCGCGAGACGTGTCATTGTAGTTCTTGCGGTGTCGCTGCTCTCCGGCTGTGTCACCTCACCGCCGCGTCATATCAATAATGTCTGTGATATTTTCGACGAGAAAGACGGTTGGTATGAAGATGCCAAAAAAGCTCAGGACAAGTGGGGTGTGTCTATACCCGTGATTATGTCTTTCATGTATCAGGAGTCCCGCTTTCAACCGAAAGCCAAGCCGCCACGCACTCGAATCCTGTGGATTTTCCCCGGACCTCGATTGAGCAGTGCTTACGGCTTTCCACAGGCAAAGGACGACACCTGGGACTGGTATAAAAGCAAAGCTGGATCCTGGGGCGCTGACCGCGACGATTTTGGTGATGCTGCGGACTTTGTGGGCTGGTACAACAATATGAGCCACAGACGCTGTAATATAGCCCTGAACGATACTTATCACCTCTACCTGGCATACCACGAAGGGCAGGGTGGGTTTAATCGCAGAACGTTCAGAAACAAAAGCTGGCTGAAAAAAGTGGCCAAGAAAGTCTCTTCTCGTGCAACCACCTACCAACGTCAGCTGGCGGGTTGTCAGAAACGTCTTGAAAGTGACGGATGGTGGTTTTTTTAAAAGGCTTCAGTGATTAAGGGTTACACACAGTATGGATCAGGAATCGATAGTTTACGGTTGTATCAAAGACGCTTCTTACTATGAGCAGGATTCGACCCGCCGTAAGGTTAATCGTCAGGCGATGCTGAACCTGCCCAAAGCCGACGGTTGGCCTTTCCTTTGTCAGGAGATGTTTGCCATACCTCAGGTTGAAATCGATCATGCCAATTATCAAACTGAAGTTATGCACTTTGGTGCATCTTATAAAGCCGTTGAGTATGAATGGGAACAGTGGATTCAGAAGTTCGAAGAGCTTTTGAGTCAAATGTACTGGGTGTCCGCGACGGTTCATCTGGAGACCGAGCTTTCAGGAACCCATACCTTTGTTTGGGAGTCGGCCAGCAACGCTCATACTCCGGGGTCCGGTGATATGCAGGTTCGCTGCGAATGGAGTCATGAGGGATCCCTCAGCTTGTAATGGTACTGACTAAAATCGGTCTATCCTCTCACTTATCGTCAGCGTTCCGTTGGCGTCTCAGCCTGTTTGTACTTTATGGATATTACTTCCCCCTCGGCCAAGGCGTTACTGCAGCGCGATATTCAACTGGCTTTTTTCGACATTGATGGCACCTTACTGGGGCTGGATGGCAATTACACGCAACGTGTCAAAGAGGCGATCCTGCAACTCAGAAGCGCAGGTGTTAAAACCGCTGTCGCATCTGGAAGGCCATTGTTTGCAGCCGATTTTCTCGTGCGGGACCTGCAATTGCGGGATGCTGGATTGTTTTATACTGGCGCCCTGATTCACGACCCCTCAGATCAGCAAACTCTCAGTATTCATTCTCTTGGGGATGATCTCGTTGGATCCATGCTGTCTGAAGCCAGAAAGCTCGATGTCTACACCGAAGTGTGTGGACGGGATCGGTTCTATGTGGAAACGTGGGGTTACTTGGGACGCTTACATAGTGAGCACCTAAGAGCAGTTCCCGAGCGGGTATCGTTTGATAGCATTATTGGCTCTGAACCAGTGATCAAGTTGCTGTTTGCGGTGGATAATGAGCAGGATCAGGAAAAGTTATACGCTCTGGAGCGTACATTCCCTGAGGCTGTGTTTGCTTACGCAAGGATGGCCGCCAAGCCTGACTGGCTGTTCGTGAGTGTGATCGCTCAAGCGGCTTGCAAGCGACAGGGTTTTCAACAGTTACTGGATTTTCATCAGGTAAAGCCGGAGCAAGTGATTGCCTTTGGTGATGCGCAGTCCGACAAGGTGTTTCTCGAATTGGCGGGAGTGGGTGTTGCTATGGGAAATGCTGCAGAGGACGTCAAAGCTGTGGCTGATCTGGTGACGTTGCCTGTCTGGGAGGATGGTGTAGCCGTTGTTTTAGATCTAGTTTTGGATAAACATCTGGAGCACACCCAGACACGCTAGCCACAAAATCCAGCCTGAAGGGCTAGAGCTGACGCTTACACTTGCCGGTCAATTGTTTGGTATGATGCCACCTTCGTTTTTGTAAGGTTTACGTATGCTGTTTTTCAAAAGGCGCAGGGCGCGTTCGACTGTTTCTGTCGCTATATTGGCCTCTTTGGCATTTTTGGCCCTGGCGATATGGGGTTGGGGGATGCCTTTAGAGACCGCGGGTAAATTCTTTATGATCTCTGCGGTCCTGATCGTTGGGTTGATGCTCGCGGCCATCCTAATGGTTTTGCTGATTAAGTTGTTTCAACGTGTACTACATCGTGTATCACATCGGGATTGAATTAACTGACTAAATTGCTCAAAATAGTCACTTCTGTGACCCTCAGCCGTGCTAAGTGGTAATCACCCTATGCCAATTTTTGATAGTTCTGTTCCTGTTGAGTACGCGCGCTCTTTACTGTCTGCTGCAGAGGAGCAGGGGTGTGACACCAGGGCTTTACTTGCCGAGTTAGGCATTTACCCCGAAGACATAGAAGACGGTCGTTACTTCTCAGCCGTGAAGTATGGTCAGCTCTATCAGCGGATTATGTGGCTGATGCAGGATGAATGTTTTGGCATGATGTCCGGGGGTAAGGTGCGATGGGGCTCCTTCCGATTACTTTGCCTGACGTTAATTCACTGCGAAAACCTGCGCCAGGCGGTCATCCGAGCCGGTGAATTTAGTGAGATCTGCCGGGGCTTCCGGGTTAGGTCGACTCTTGTGGAGGGCGACGGCGATTTGGCGTCCATACGTATGGCAGGTATCGAATCGCTGTCTGAAGAAGCCTTTCAAGACATGATGAGTGTCGATAATGCTGACAGTATCCGTACCTCTCTGGCCGTCTGGCACCGCTTTCACTGCTGGTTGATCGGTCAGGAAATACCTCTGGTGTCCATCAGTTTCAGCTTTCCTTGTCCCGAATCCTTCAAAGCGTTGGCAGAGTCCTATCCGGCGCAGATTCAGTTTAATCAGCCTTACAATGGTTTTGAGCTGCATAAAGACTATCTGGACGCCAGGGTGATTCAGAACCCTCAAACCCTGGATGAGTTTATACGTATGGCTCCCTATCATCTGGTGATCAGTGATAGTGCCCGTAGTACCCTAAAGTCCAAAGTGCGCACGATATTGTCTAAAGATGTCAGCGAGTCGATGCCAGGCGCCGAGGCAGTGGCTTCGCAGCTAAACCTGTCGGTCACGACCTTGCGTCGTCATTTACAGCAAGAAAATACTTCATTTCAGAAAATAAAAGACGAATGTCGGCTAGAGGCAGCTATACATTACCTGGGTTGTAAAGATCTCACCAATAGCGTGATTTCTGAGCGTTTGGGTTTTGATGAAACCAGTGCATTCTTCCGAGCTTTCAAAAAGTGGACAGGGCTGACACCGGGCGAATATCGTAAACAGATGGCGCTGGAGCAGGGCATCGCAGGCCCGGGAGTACTTTAACATCTGACTTGTTAGTCAGTTGGGGTGCTTATTTCCAGAGCGTCTGTGACTGGCGGGTCGGCTGCCTTTTTCCTTCTTATTCTGGTCTATAGTCATATTTGTTAGTGAATGTAGTCATTTTTGCCATTGAGCGAAATTGATGAATTCGGGATTCTAGCGTCTGTTTCATTTATGGTCCGAAAAACCAAATAAGTGCCTGAAATTCCTGTAAAAGCTTGCGTCAAAAACAAGTTAGAGCAGGGCACAGGCAATCCAGTTAAGACATAATTACTTCAAGCAAAGACAGAGGTTATCAGGATGGCTGAGTACAAAGCGCCTTTACGCGACATACAGTTCACCATGTACGAGTTGCTGGACTACGAGCAACACTGGCAGAGTCTCCCTAAGTTCGAAGAGACCGGTGCAGATATCGCCAATGCAATCATGGAAGAAAACGCGAAGTTTTGTGAAAACGTACTCGCACCTTTGAACCAATCTGGTGATGCTGAAGCCTGTCAGTGGAATGACGGTGAAGTCACCACGCCAAAAGGCTTTAAAGAGGCCTACCAACAGTTTGTTGAAGCTGGCTGGCCTTCGATGACTCACAGCCCGGATCACGGCGGTCAAGGCTTACCTCCTTCACTGGGACTGGTTTTGAATGAGATGGTTGGTACTGCCAACTGGTCTTGGGGCATGTACCCAGGCCTGTCTCACGGTGCTATGAACACTATCGAAGAGCACGGTACCGATGAGCAAAAAGAAGTTTATCTGACCAAATTGGTTAGCGGTGAGTGGACCGGCACCATGTGTCTGACTGAGCCTCACTGTGGTACTGATCTGGGTATGCTGCGTACCAAGGCTGAGCCTAACGCTGACGGTTCTTATGCAATTTCCGGAACCAAGATCTTTATCTCTGCCGGTGAGCACGACATGGCTGAGAACATTGTTCATATTGTTCTGGCTCGCCTCCCGGATGCACCCGCTGGCACCAAGGGCATTTCGCTGTTTATTGTTCCTAAATTCAACGTGGCTGAAGACGGTTCTATCTCTGAGCGTAACGGCGTTGTCTGTGGTTCTATCGAACACAAAATGGGCATCAAAGCCAGTGCTACCTGTGTTATGAACTTTGACGGTGCTAAAGGCTTCCTGATCGGGCCTGCAAACCGCGGCTTGAACTGCATGTTCACCTTCATGAACACTGCGCGTTTGGGTACTGCACTGCAAGGTGTTGCCCACGCTGAGCTGGGTTTCCAGAAGTCTTTGGACTACGCCCGTGACCGTCTGCAAATGCGCTCTTTGAGTGGCGTGAAAAACCCTGACGGTCCTGCAGATCCAATCATTGTTCATCCAGACGTTCGTCGTATGCTGCTGACTCAAAAGTCTTTTGCAGAAGGCGGCCGTATGCTGATGGCCTATTGTGGCAAGCTGGTTGATATCATCAGCAACGGTGATGAAGCGTCTGCGAAAGAAGCCGATGGTAAGCTGGCATTCCTGACTCCTATCTGTAAAGCTTTCTTGACCGAAGTGGGTTTTGAATCTGCTAACCACGGTGTTCAGTGTTTTGGTGGCCACGGTTTCATCTCCGAGTGGGGCGCCGAGCAGAATGTTCGTGATTGCCGTATCTCTATGTTGTATGAAGGCACAACCGGTATTCAGGCTCTGGACTTGCTGGGTCGTAAGGTTCTGATGACTCAAGGCGAAATCATGAAGCCTTTCACCAAAGAGGTTCATAAGTTCTGCCAGGCCAACGAAGGTAATCCATTGGTTGCCAAATTGGCTGAAGCCAACAAGCAGTGGGGCGATCTCACTCTGAAGGTGGGCATGTCTGCGATGGAAAACCCGGATGAAGTGGGTGCGGCTTCTGTCGACTACCTGATGCTGTCTGGCTACATTGTGCTGGGCTATTTCTGGGCGCTGGCTGCTGTAAAAGCGCAGGCTGCTCTGGATGAAGGTCAAGGCGACGCGGCGTTCTATACCGCAAAAATTCAGACTGCGAACTTCTATTTTGCCCGTATCCTGCCACGTACTGAGTCTTTGGCCACCACCATGACTTCCGGTGCTGACAGCTTGATGGATATGGATGCAGAATATTTCGCATTTTAATCTGAAGGCATTGTTTTATTTATGCCTGATTTGAAAGAAGTGTTTCTTCAGGCTCGTGACCGCTTTGATCAGGAAGCGGCTGAGGGCCTTGAAGCATGTATCCAGATGACAATCCCCGACGCAGGGGATTGTTATCTTGTCGTGTCTGACTCTCAATGTTATCTGCATGAAGGAGTTAGTGATGCACCTACAGCCACCTTGACGATGGACCTGCAAACCTTGATCGATGTGCTTAATGGCACGCTGAATGGTATGCAGGCTTTTATGTTCGGTCGTATTAAAGCTGAGGGTAATATATCGCACGCCACTCGCTTGTCTGAACTGTTTCCTTTATAAAACCGCGATAATTCAGTGTTGAATAAACCCCTGACTTTTACCTGTTTAGACATGAGTAAAGGCTGGGGTCTTTTAGTATTAAGATGAGAACAAAAAGTACAGCGCATACTGTCTAAACGGCAACATAGTCGTCGGTAGTTTGTCTATCTGGCCACGAGAGAAGAAGTTCTTGCCTGGGAGGAAGAATGGATACAAGTAATCTACATACAATACCCGATGTTTTTCTGGAAGCGTTTAAAGAATTTAAAGATAAGCCCGCTTTCACTTGTCTGGGTAAAACATTGACCTATGGTGAAATCGATCATTATAGTCGGCAGTTCGCCAGCTATTTGCAAAATCATACGAAATTACAGCCCGGTGACCGTGTTGCTGTTCAGCTGGCCAATATCCTCCAATACCCTGTAGCCATGTTCGGTATTATGCGTGCGGGTATGATTCTGGTGAATACCAACCCAATGTACACCGAGCGTGAAGTGGAGCATCAGCTGAACGACTCAGGTGCTAAAATGTTGGTCGTTATGTCCAATGTTGCCAGTCCCGCAGCTAACATTATCCAAAACACCAGTGTCGAGCAGGTTATTGTCACTGATGCAGCCGATCTACACGGTTTTCCGATGGGACCGGTGATCAACTTTGTTGCCAAGCATGTTAAAAAGTTGGTACCTGAATTCTCTTTCCCTAATCAGATTTCGTTCAAACAAGCTCTTAAACTGGGTGCTTCTGGTGCATTGAAGCCGGTTTCGGTTGAACCTTCAGACGTTGCGGTATTGCAGTACACCGGTGGCACCACTGGCGTTGCTAAAGGTGCTATGTTGATGCACAGCAATATCGTCGCCAACATGAAGCAACTGGAAGATCGTCTGGGTGACGTGACTGAGATCGGTAGCGAAACTTACGTAGCGCCTTTGCCCCTCTACCACATTTACGCTTTCACGATTCATTGCATGATGCTGGTGTGTACCGGTAATCACAGCATTCTGATCCCAAATCCTAGAGACCTTGATGGCTTTGTCAAAGCGATGCAGTCTCAAAAGATTACTGGGTTTGTAGGCTTAAATACCCTGTTTAATGGCTTGTGTCATAACGAAGCTTTTAAAAATCTGGACTTCTCTCAGCTGAAAACCACAGCATCTGGTGGCATGGCTCTCACCAGTGATGTAGGCAATATGTGGAAGAACGTAACTGGGTGTCAGGTTTCTGAAGGTTACGGAATGACTGAAACATCTCCGGTAATCTCCACCAACCCACCAGATGATATCCATCCAGGTACGGTTGGAACCCCCGTTCTGAATACCGAAATCAAAGTGGTAGACGATGACGGTAAGGAAGTGGCTGAAGGTGAGTCTGGAGAGCTTCTGGTTCGTGGCCCGCAGGTTATGAAAGGCTACTGGCAGCGTCCGGAAGCGACAGCGGAAATGCTGAGCGAAGATGGCTGGTTGAATACTGGTGATATGGCCGTTATTACTGCCGATGGCTACATCAAGATCGTTGACCGTAAAAAGGATATGATCATAGTTTCAGGCTTTAATGTATACCCCAATGAGATCGAGGATGAAGTGTGTAAGCATCCGGGTGTTCTTGAAGCTGCCGCCATTGGTGTGCCTGACGCGAAAACCGGTGAGGCTGTTAAGCTGTTTATCGTGAGAGAAGATGCGTCATTGACCGAAGATGATGTTGTCGCGTTTTGTCGTACGCAATTGACCGCCTATAAAGTTCCGCGTCAGATTGAGTTTAGAGAGGATTTACCGAAATCAAACGTCGGAAAAATTCTTCGTCGTGAGCTTAAAGAGGAAGAAGCTGCAAAGCAGGGTGGTAAAGCCGCTTAGGTATTTATCATTCCATCTTCTGGAAACAAAAAAGGCAGCGAAAGCTGCCTTTTTTGTTTCTGTGTTACATAGCGCTGAATTATCTTAATCAGCGATATGCACCAGCTGTTTACCAAAGTTCTTCCCTTTTAGCATGCCTTTGAACGCTTCGACTGCGTTTTCCAGGCCTTCCGCTACGGATTCACGGTACTTTAACTTTCCGCTTTTGACCTGTTCCGCCAACAGTTCGGTGAGTTCCTGATGCTGGTCCTGCCATTCTGTAACAACGAAAAACCGGTGTTCAGGGGGCTCAGGCAGCGCGCCCAGGATATGAAATGGCGTTTCAACCTGTCCGATATTTTCGGCGTTGTAGGCCGACACATAGCCACAAATCGGAGCGCGTGATCCCTTGTTCATCAGTTGGGCAACCGCTTTTGTGACATCGCCACCGACATTTTCAAAGTACACATCAATGCCATCGGGGCAGGCGTCTTTCAGTTTTTCCAATAAGTCACCGTCTTTGTAGTCGATACAGGCATCAAAGCCCAGCTCTTCAACAACATAGCGACACTTTTCGGGTCCGCCCGCGATACCCACTGCGCGGCAGCCTATTTGCTTGGCTGTTTGTCCAACCACAGTTCCCACTGGGCCTGCTGCAGCGGCAACCACAACGGTTTCACCAGATTTGGGTTTGCCCACATAAGTCAGTCCGCAGTAACCGGTACGGCCGGGCATACCCGCAACGCCCAGATAAGCCTGTAGCGGAATTCCGTTGGGCTTGATCTTATAGATCATGGTTTCGCTGTCATCGGCAATGTAGTATTCCTGCCAGCCAGAGTAGCTGCTGACCAGGTCACCGACACTAAAATTGCTATTATTGGATTCGACAACCCGTCCTACAGACTCACCAGCCATCACATCGCCAATAGCGACAGGGTCCACATAACTTTCTGTGTCATTCATGCGCGGACGCATATAGGGATCCAGAGACAGCCACAAGATCTGAATGAGGAACTCACCGTCTTTCAGATCTCTGACGGGCTGAGAGGTAAGAGTTAGATCGCCGTCCTGCAACTCTCCCTGTGGGCGCTTGTTGAGAATGATGGATTGGTTTTGATACTGACTCATGACGTGAATCCTTATTGGTAGGTTAAAGACCTGGAAGAGGGGATTCCCTCACAAAAGGCAGGCTAGGTGCCTGCCGTGTTGGACTATCAGAGCGCTGAAACGCCACCATCAATAGCGATGGTTTGGCCTGTCATATAGGTGTTGCCTGGGGAGCAGAGGAGCAACATTACATTGGTAATCTCCTCTGGTAAGCCCAGACGCTTCATGGGAGCGCCACGACTGAGGAAAGACTCCAGTTGTTCTGTTCCGCCAGCAGCAAGTTCGGATTCGGTGACCAAAGGCGTCAGGCTGAAGAAAGGGCATACTGCATTAACGCGGACGCCGTTTTTCGCGAACTCAACTGCGGCGGTTTTGGTTAATCCGATGACGGCGTGTTTAGCTGCGGAATATGCGGCAATTTTGGGCGCGCCGCCCAGACCTGCCATGGAGCTGACGTTCAAGATGACACCGTCGCCCTGATCCTTCATCACTCTTAGCTGATGTTTCATGCCGTACATAACGCCTTTAACATTGATGTCGAATTGACGATCAGTAATCTCATCGGTGATTTCAGTGAAAGCCATAAAACCCTGGCCTACACCCGCGTTATTGACAGCAATATCCAGTTTTCCATAAATTTCAGTGGCAGCTTCTACCATGGCCTGGCATTCAGCTTCTATAGCTACATCGCACTTCATAGCAATGGCTGGACCGGAAAGGGTCGCTGCAACCGCCTCAACGCCTTCTTCATTGACATCACCAAGAACCAGCTTGGCACCACGGCTGGAAAAGTCAGCAGCCAGGTGTTTACCAAACCCACTGGCAGCACCGGTGATTAGTACTACTTTATCCGTAAAATCGAGTAGAGGATCCATCTTTCATTCTCCTAAAAAATCTTAAACAGCGGTCATCCCGCCATCGACAACCAGTTCGTGACCGGTCATATAAGAATTATCTTTGTTGCAGGCAAACATCATGGCCTGAACGACTTCTTCGGGTTGAGCAACTCGTTTTAGAGCAGCAGTTTTGCCAAAATGCTTTAACGCGGCTTCACGGTCGGGAAACTGCTGTAGAGTTTGTTCGAACATATCCGTCATGGTGATAAAGGGGCACACTGCATTAACGCGGATATTGAATTTTCCGTATTCGAAAGCTGCAGTTTTGGTCAAACCTATGACGGCGTGCTTACTGGCAGCATAGGCTGACATGAACGGGGCTCCGCCGACACCTGCCACAGACGCGATGTTGCAGATGGCTCCGCCGCCCTGAGTTTGCATCTGTAGAATCTGATATTTCATGCAGAGAAAGACGCCCTGGACATTGATGTCCATGGTGCGCTGATAGTCTTCCAGAGGCGTATCAGCCAGCAAATTATGGGCTGGATCAACGCCGGCATTGTTGATGGCCGCATCGAGTCGGCCGAACTGACGGACGGTGGCATCGATAAAGGATTTGACCTGTTCTTCATCGCGTACATCACACAGACACGTGAGCACTTCAATGTCTTGCTGACGAAGCTCATCGGCCAGTAGCTTGAGCTTCTCTTCGTTGATATCACTCAGAGCCAGTTTGGCACCTTGAGCGCCAAACTGCCTGGCAGCTTCTTGTCCCAGACCGCCGCTAGCGCCAGTGATTAATACAACCTGATTTTGATAGCTTGTCATTATTGTGTTCTCTCTACTGATGACTGTTTCTGTCAGGCTTTTAGAGGGTCATGCCGCCATCTACGACAATACACTCACCGTTGGTATAGGTGCTCGCATCAGAGACCAGATACAAAACAGTTCCGGCCATTTCTTCTGGTTCAGCGTGACGTCTCATAGGAATTGACTGAACAGCAGTTTTGTAAATGTCATCATTGGTGAACAGTGCGCCAGCAAATTTGGTTTTTGTCAGTCCGGGAAGCAGGGCGTTACAGCGAATGCCAAACTGTGCGCATTCTTTGGCAAAGGCTTTGGTCATGTTGATGACAGCAGCTTTGGTGATTGAGTAAATGCCTTGTCCCATACCGGGCTGCAAGCCGTTGACAGAAGCGGTATTCATAATTGCGCCACCGCCGTTTTCGCGCATGAGCTTGCCACCTTCAATTGACATGAAAAAATAACCGCGGATATTGACGTCAACGGTTTTATTAAAGGCGCCCAGGTCAGTATCCAAGATGTGGCCAAAGTAGGGGTTGGCCGCAGCGTTATTGACCAGTATGTCCAGTTTTCCGTAGACAGTGCGGATGTGCTCAAACACGGCGCTAATGTCTTCCATGTTGCCGATGTTGCAAGCAAACGCTTCTGCTTTTCCGCCGCTGGCCTGGATAGTTTCTGCGACTGCGGTGCAGTCTTCGATTTTACGGCTGGAGACAATAACCTGCGCACCTTGCTCGGCGAGTAGTTTGGCAATTTCTTCACCAATACCTCGGCTGGCACCAGATACCAAAGCAATTTTTCCGGTTAGATCAAATAATTTCGTGGCCATAATTTTTTTCTCTTCAATAAATCGAATTGCGCTACATTACTTTTGAATGATAGACGAGTAGGCCCCTCAGTTGGGGCTTGCTGAATCAGGGTTTTAGGATAACTTTACCTTTAACTTCACGATCCATAACTTTGTGTAATGCTTTGGCAGTGTCTTTAAGCGCAAACGTTTCATCGACGATAACTTTTACACTGCCTTTCACATACCAGTCCATCAGTTCCACCATGTTTTCCATAAACGCTTTAGGTTCATGTTTGGTGAAGCTTCCCCAGAATACACCCACTACGGAATAACCTTTAACCAGAGACAGGTTTACCGGGAATTTCGGGATGGTGCCAGACGCAAAGCCAATGACCAGCAAACGGCCATTCCACGCCATAGAGCGACTGCAGGCATCAAATGCGTCGCCTCCGACCACGTCGTAAACTACGTCAACGCCTTTGCCGTCGTTCAGCTTTTTGAGTTCTGTTTTCAGATCGAATTCGCTGTAGTTGATTAAGATATCAGCCCCATTGGCTTTGGCGATGTCCAGTTTTTCCTGAGTAGAACAAACGGCTACCACAGTGGCTCCCATAGCTTTGCCGATCTGGACGGCTGCCAGTCCTGTACCACCAGCTGCGCCAGTGACTACCAGTGTTTCACCCGCTTTCAGGTTTGCACGTTGTTTCAGAGCGTGGTGTGCTGTTGCGTGGGCAGTAATCAGGCCCGCAGCTTCATCGTCCGGAATTGCATCCGGCAACGGCATCACGGTCATCGCATCAATAGCCACTTTCTCTGCGTAGCCACTCAATCCGGCCAGTCCAATCACTCGCTGGCCTATCTTCAGGTGCTCTACACCTTCGCCAAGCTCGCTGATAACGCCAGCGACTTCCATTCCCGGAATGAAAGGGAAAGGAGGCTTCATTTGGTACAAACCCTGTACCAGCAATCCATCAGGGTAGTTCACACCAATGGCGGTGATATCAACCACAACCTGTCCTTTATCCGCTGTGGGATCCGGTACATCTTTGTAAAGCAGTTCTTCAACAGGGGCGAATTTTTCGCAGACAATCGCTTTCATAAAACTCTCCTCAATATACGGTGTTTAAAATGGTTGTTACTTAACAATGTCCAGAGCCGTCTGCGCCAGAGGTAATACCATGGCGCCTACACGGTCGGCGGCTTTGTTGGAGGCGTTACCGTCAGCAGCGCGTTTGGCAACGCCCTGACAAATGGCTGCCAGTCGGAAAAAGCTGAAGGCCAGATAGAATGACCAGTTATCGATTTTATCGATGCCCATGCGTTTGCAGTAAGCCGCGACATACTCTTCTTCGGTAGGGATCCCCAGCTCGGTTGGGTTTACACCCTGTAAACCGGACATGGTGTTCTTTTCGTTACTGGTGGGCAGTCGCAACTGCATACACTGGTATGCCAGATCAGAATAGGGGTGACCTAAAGTGGACAATTCCCAATCGAGCACTGCAATGATTTGGCTGTTGTCTTGAGAGAACATCACATTATCAAGACGGTAATCACCGTGCGTGAGTGAAACTTTGCCATCATCAGCAGGCAGGTTTGCTTCCAGCCACTCGATGAGCTGGTCCATTTCCGGGATAGGTTGCAGCTCGGAGGCCTTGTATTGTGAAGACCAACGTCCGAACTGACGTTCAAAATAGTTTCCGGGTTTACCATAGTCAGACAGACCTGAGGCTTCAATATCAACGCTGTGCAGGGCGGCGAGCACTCGGTTCATTTCGTCGTACATGGCCGTGCGCTTTTCATTGCTGTCAATTTCTGGCAGAGCTGCACCCCAGTAGATATGCCCGTCACAGAACTCCATGATGTAAAACATGGATCCGATAACGTCCCGATCTTCACACAGGTGATAGACTTTTGCGACTGGTACCTCGCTGTCTTTCAGTGCATTCAGGACGCGGTATTCGCGATCTACGGCGTGAGCTGATTTCAGAAGCTTGCCGGGAGGTTGGCGGCGCAATACATAAGTGCCGGAAGTGGCTGTAATTTTAAACGTCGGATTGGATTGCCCACCGGAAAATTTTTCGGCACTAATTGGCCCTTTAAATCCTTCGATGTTAGCTTCGAGGTAACGGCTTAAGACTTCTGTATCGAGAGTGTCAACGGCAGTGCTCATTCTTATCTCCGTTAATATTGGCGTAGTATTTCGTATTCAATTTCTGTGCAAACAAAATAACAGGTGTTATTGCAGTGCTTTAGCAGAACTTTTAACAACGTTTTAACGTTTAAAGCCCCGCTTCTCCAAAAGAGAAGCAGGGCTGTCCGGGAATCGCCTGGGAATCAGTCTTCGAACTGCTTCATCAGGTTGCGACCCAGCTGCATCATGTGAACCTGATCTGGACCATCTGCCAAACGCAGGGTACGTTGACCTGCGTAGGCGTGAGCCAGATTGGTATCCTGACTGACACCAGCTGCACCGTGAATTTGAATCGCACGATCAATAACATCCAGAGCCATGTTGGGCGCAACGATTTTGATCATGGCGATCAAGTCTTTGGCTTCTTTGTTACCAACGGTGTCCATTTTCTGAGCGGCTTTCAGCGTCATCAGTCGAGCTTGCTCGATCTGGCAGGCTGAGCGGGCGATGTCTTCACGAACCGATTGGTTTTTGGACATTGGCTGACCGAAGACTACGCGGCTGTTGGCGCGCTTACACATCAGTTCCAGAGCGCGCTGAGCGGCACCGACAGAACGCATGCAGTGGTGAATACGGCCCGGTCCAAGACGACCCTGAGCTACTTCGAAACCTCGTCCTTCACCCAGGATGATGTTGCTGACAGGAACTCGCACGTTTTCAAAAATAACCTCTGCGTGGCCTTCCGGAGCGTCGTCGTAACCAAATACCTGCATGGGGCGAACGATGTTAACCCCTGGAGTGTTGACTGGTACCAGCACCTGAGATTGCTGCATGTGACGGTTCGGGTTTTCAGGATCAGACTTGCCCATCACGATCATGATTTCGCAGGTCTTGCGGCAAGCACCGCTGATGTAGAACTTGCGACCGTTGATGACGTACTCGTCACCATCACGAACAATTTGAGTTTCAATGTTGGTCGCATCGGAAGAGGCGACATCGGGTTCGGTCATGGCAAACGCAGAGCGAATTTCGCCGGCCAGCAGTGGTTCTAACCACTGTTTTTTCTGTTCTTCGTTGCCGTATTTGGCCAGAACTTCCATGTTGCCGGTATCGGGTGCGGCACAGTTGAATACCTCAGGTGCCCAGCCAACTTTACCCATCTCTTCTGCCAGAGGGGCGTACTCAAGGTTAGTGAGACCGCCGCTGTATTCGCCGTAGGAAAGCGGGAGAAAGAAGTTCCACAGCCCTTGTGCTTTGGCTTTGGCTTTCAGCTCATCAAGAATAGGGGGGGTGGTCCAGCGGTCTTTGGACAGCTGATCGTTGAACAGATCCTGATTTGGATAAACGTGCTCATCCATAAATGCGCGGACTTGTTCAATGAGACCTTTTACTTTATCGCTGTATTCGAAATCCATAATAATTTCCCTCGGAGTGTTTTGTTATGTTGACGGCTATGGCCGTATGTTTGATGTTGATCAGCAGTCGCTAAGCAACTAGCTGTAAGTTATGTGCTGTTCCCGTTCTGGTGTGTCCAAATGAGGAATATGGTTAAAGCTAGTCATGCGCACAGCTTTGGGGTTGAAGAAGCAGTGGGCAATGGCGGTATTTTTGATTTGGAGGTTTAACTCAATCACGGTTTGGTTAGGTGCCTGAAGGATTTGGCGCAGGACCATGGCAATGGCTCCTCCAGAGCTGACCGCCAGAACTTTCTGACCGTGAAACTCCGACTGGATTGTCTCAATAACGTGTCGAACGCGATCCTCGAAGTCCTGCCAGGTTTCACCAACGCCTTCAGTCAGTTCACCGTTAGCCCATTTCTTCATGCCTTTTTTCAGCAGTTTGTAAAAGTCTGAAGCGGGAGCGTCATCTGCCAAGGCTTCTTCAGGATGTTGCAGGACGTAGGCATCGAACAGCTTGTGGAAATCAAATTCATTCAAGCCTGAAAACACTTTAAATTCTGGAGATTCCAGCTGTAAGCCTTTGGCAATACCTTCTGCAGTTTCGCGGTGACGAACCAATTCACCGGTCAGAATACGGTCGAATTCATAGCCGCGTTCACGGTAGTACTCACCGAGCCATTCGGCCTGTTGATGACCAAGTGGAGATAGTTTGTCGTAGTTGTCGGATCGAAAGGACGCTTGTCCATGTCTGACAAGATAAAGTTCTGCCATTCAGAGTGCTCCTGCTGCCCGTGAAGGTCTATTTATTGATAACAGAGCATAGAGTGGGTATTACTATATTAAAAATTTATTATGTGAATCTGGGAATATTCATGTATCTTATTACCCTGACACGTTGATCGGGGTGCCGTCTTGTCCGGTAATTTTACTGATCAGACGCCGAATTATCGGTAAATGACAAGTATTGTGAGCAGTGGCATCCGAAAAGGACAGGCTTGAGTTTGGACTGAAAAGCCGTCCTGAACAGGTATAGGTATAGATATGCGATTAAGCCAGGTTGATCTGAATCTTTTTATTGTTTTTGATGCGATCTATCAGCAACGTAATCTGACCCGCGCCGCAGAAGTGTTGTGTATTACACAGCCAGCGGTGAGTAACGCACTGGGTCGCTTGCGGAATACTCTCGATGATCCCTTGTTCGTCAGAACTTCTCAAGGCATGAGCCCGACGCCAATGGCGGAAAATATCGTCGGCCGGGTGCAGGAAGCGTTACAGTTACTCAATACCAGTGTGACCGAAGGGGAGGTGTTCCGTCCAGATCAGTCGGACAAGGTATTCAGGTTGAGCATGAATGATATGGGCGAGGCGATGATACTGCCTGGCTTGCTCGAGCATCTGCAAGAAGTGGCTCCCGGGGTCAGTATTGAGTGCTTTAACGTGCCAAGAGAGCTGGTAGAGCGAGAATTGGCCGCTGGTACGCTGGATTTTGCGCTTGATGTGCCGTTAATTTCGGGGAATCAGGTGTGCACCAAACCCTTGATTAAGCAGCGCTATGCTTGTGTCGTGCGCAAAGATCACCCAACGGTGGGTGACACTCTGACAATGGATGAGTATCTGGCGCTGGATCACGTGTCCGTGTCGTCTCGCCGTAAAGGGTTGAGCTATGTTGATCTGGCGTTAAACCGTCTTGGGCGTCGACGCAAGGTAAAGACTCGGGTTCAACACTATCAGGTGGCGCCGATGATTGTTGCCAGTACCGATCTTTCTTTGACCATCCCGATGAGTATGGCCCAGAAGTATGATATGAAAGTGCTGGAGCTGCCGTTCTCTTTGCCTGCGCTGGATTGGAGCCTGTATTGGCACACCAGTGCGGATCAGGATAAGGCGAATGTCTGGATGCGGGGATTATTGGAAGAGCTCTGTCATTGAGAGAAGTAGCTTGGGGTCATTGGCTCTAAGCCTGCTCTGTACCCGCTATCCTTGTTAAATACCGGCAACGGATATAGCGCCGTCAACGGGAATCACCGCTCCATTCACAAAAGAACCTGCCTCGCTGCATAGCATTAGCACTGGACCTATAAGCTCCTTCAGATTACCCAGTCGTCGTGCTGGCATCTGTTCAATGTACTGCTGTCCTGCAGGGGATTCAAAGAAGTCTTCATTCATCTCTGTCTGAAACCAGCCCGGTGCAATAGCATTTACCCGAATATTGTGTTTTATCAGATCAAGTGCCATCGCGCGGGTTAACTGGATGACTGCACCTTTTGAGGCGCAGTAGGAGCTTTGCCCGGGTTTGGCCGTCAGCCCCAAAACAGAAGAAATATTGACGATAGAGCCGTTTTTGCCCGCTTGAATCATCCGTTGAGCGGCTTCCTGAGCGACATTCCAGACACCGTTGAAGTTGGTGTCCATGACAAAATCACGGTCTTCATCTGTGATCAGGGCAAAGTTTTTGGGGGAGGCGACCCCAGCGTTATTGATGACAATATCGATGGTGCCAATAAAGCGTTCTGCCAGATCAAATGCACTTTTGACGCTGTCTCGCTGGGTGACGTCCATATTCACCGCAACTGCTTTGCCGCCTTTGGATTCGATCTCATCCACCAGTTGCTCTATGCGGTCTGCACGTCTGGCTGCGAGCACAACGGTTGCCCCGGCAGCGGATAATCCTTGTGCCAATGCTGCACCAATGCCACTGGAAGCGCCTGTTACCAAAGCGGTGCGATTGGATAGAGTAAATTGCGTATTGCTCATGGGGAGGCCCTCTCTGCGATATTATTATTTTTATAAAGGATTGGAGACTGGCAAAAGTCAGGGAATCCTTTTCTATAATAATTATTTATGTGACCACTATATTGAGAGGGAAAGGCGGCTTCAAGCAAAAATAGGGGTAAATACTTATTTTTGCTTATGGGGACAACACAAAGGGCAGTCGTAGGGGTGTTTGCCCATGCATTGGCGGGCTTGGGGCATTGAATGTGGTTAGGCAGAGAGGTAGATTGAGGGTTTCCCAGTAATTTGGATTCTACACCAATGGCGGCTTTTTCCCGGACTGACTCCAGTCAGACAAAGACGACAACCGAAGAGGTGCCCGCTAAGCTTGAAGGGCAGTCTCCTCAAAGTATGTCTCCAGAGGGGCAGCCTCCTGCGGGCAGCAATCACACTTCAGATGCTCGCTATCAGTTTCTGATTGAGCGTTCTGGCGATATCATCACCACGCACCGCCCCGGAGACTGGGCCTACACCTCCCTCAATCCCGCTTTGGAGCGAATGTCCGGTTACAGCCGTGACGAGCTGATGGGTATGCCTGCCTATGAGTTGTTTCATCCAGACGATGCCGAAGCGATGCGGAATAAGCTGATCCCCGCGATCTATCATCACGGTGCGAGAACGTTTCGCTACCGCAGTCGTCATAAGGACGGGCACTACACCTGGATGGAATCGACCCACAGCTCAGTCCGCGATGATCAGGGCAATCTGTTAGAGGTGATTGCGGTCACTCGGGATATTACTGCACAGGTTATGTCAGAAGAAGCCAACCAGCGTCTGGCTTCTGTGGTTGAGGCGTCTTTTGCGCTGATGCTGTTTTGTGATCGCCACCAGCGTGTGAGCCATATGAATCAGGCGACGCGTGATGTGCTTAAAGTAAAGCAGATGAGTGAGCGCATGCATCTCAGAGATCTGTTTGGTGAAGAAAGCTATCAAAAGATGATGAGTGAAGCTTTCGAAATTGCTGCAGAAAAGGGTAGCTGGAATGGCGCGTTGCGGATTCGTGCACCTCAAGCACCCGAACGTTATTTATTACTGGAAGAAGTGTTAACCCACTCCCGTGCGGAGCTGGGCAAAGAGGGCAATTATTTTTCTCTGATTCTCAGGGATAACACCGAACAAAAACAGATTGAGCGTCGTGTTCGGGATCAACAATCTGAGCTGATTCATGCTTCAAGGCTGATGACTCTGGGTGAAATGGCCAGTGGTCTGGCCCACGAAATTAATCAACCTCTGGCGACAACGCTGAATTATGCGCGTGGTGCTCTAAGGAAACTCGAGTCCGGGCAGGATTTACCAAAAAGCAGTTTACTCTCGGTGTTTGATATTCTGGTCAAACAGACTCAGTTGGCGGCAGATATCGTCAAGCGACTGCGCAGTTTGGTTAAAAAAACGCCTTACCAGCGAACTGTGTTCAGCGTTCAGCAGGTGCTCGAAGAGGTGGAAGAGTTACTGGGGCACGACTTGTGGAGCAACGGCGTCAGAATTGAGTATTCGGTTCCGGAAGACGATGTCTACATGATGGGTGATCGAATTCAGATTCAGCAAGTGTTGTTTAATGTAATTCGTAACAGTATGGACGCCTATCAGGATATGGAAGAGGAGGCCCGTAAGGTCTCTGTCCGGCTGCAGACCACGGAATCACAAATCGAACTGATTCTGGAAGACTATGCTGGCGGTATTCCCGAAAGTTTGCGGGATACGCTTTTCGAGCCCTATGTGACATCCAAACAAACAGGGTTGGGGATGGGATTGTCTATTTCCCGCTCCATCATCGAGTCCCATGGCGGTCAGATCCTGGTGGATACGGACAGTACTCAATCAACACAGTTTACTTTACGTTTGCCCAGAGAAAACAATTTACCCAATGATGACAATTTACCTAACAAAAACGATTTATCAGACAAAAACGAATTATCAAACAAAGACAATTAAGGAACACCTGTGAATACCCAACATACCGTTTTCATCGTCGATGACAACCAGGACTTTAGAGAGTCTTTGGCCTGGCTTTTGGAAGGCGCTGGCTATCGAGTGAAAGCCTTTGAAAGTGCTGAGGACTTTTTGCTCGGCTATCGTCAGGAATCAGGCTGTCTGCTGCTGGACGTCAGGATGACTGGCATGAGCGGTTTGGCGTTGCAGCAGGAGCTGATACAGCGCGGGGAAATCATTCCAGTGATTATGATAACCGGGCACGGTGATGTTCCGGTGGCGGTGCAAGCGATGAAAAATCAGGCCGTCGATTTCATTGAAAAGCCGTTTGAAGATACGGCCATGCTGGAATTAATTCAGAAAACCCTCGACGGTGTTGATGAGAAGTTTACACAGCAGAGAGAGGCCAATGCGACCTTAGCCTGCTGGAATCAGCTCAGCCGCCGAGAACTGGATGTTGCCAAACTGGTGATTTCAGGAATGGCAAACCGTGAAATTGCTGAGCAGCTTGGCATTAGTATTAAAACGGTTGAAATCCACCGCAGTCGGGTTATGTCAAAAATGCAGGTCAAGCGTCTTGCCGAACTGATGGACAAGGTTGCGTTGATCAAGCCTGAAATATAAGCACGTTAACAAGTTTGCTGACCTACCGCCCTGGCTTTCTAAAACAGGCTATAGTGCTCATTGTACACTCGCTCTCTGGTATTCACCGTCGAAGGTGGATACCATCCCCTGTTTAATTCCACCCAGTCGGAAATCTACGGTTAAGGAGTGAGTGAAGTGACAAATGCCCTGATTTTATCAGGTGGCGGTGCTCGAGCAGCCTATCAGGTGGGTGTTCTGTCTGCGGTCAATGAATTATTACCCGCGACGACTCGAAATCCTTTTCCGATTATTTGTGGAACTTCCGCTGGGGCAATCAATGCTTTGGCTCTGGCTGGTCATAGCGGCAGCTTTTACGAAGCAGTGGCGGATCTGAATAATATCTGGGCGGATTTAAGCACGGATAAAGTCTTTAAAACTTCCTGGAGTGCTTTATTGGGTGGGGCGGCCAGGTTGTTTTTCTCTCTGTTTAATGAGGGAGTGAGCAAAAAACGCTCACTGGCGTTGCTGGACAATGAGCCTTTGCGGAAATTCCTGACTGATCATATTGATTTTGATCAGCTGGAAATGGGGCTTAAGCGCGGTGACCTGAAGGCTATTTGCACTACGGCGATGAATTACTCCACGGGTGAGTCCGTCAGCTTTTTTCAGGGGGATAAAACCGTTGAAAGCTGGCGTCGTTATCGGCGTATTGGGGTGTCGGCCAAGCTGACGCTCGATCATTTGATGGCCTCCGCGGCAATTCCCGCTTTATTCCCAGCCGTTAAACTGAATGAAGACTTCTTTGGTGATGGGGCTCTGCGTCAGGTGGCGCCAATCAGTCCGGCGTTGCATATGGGGGCCGATCGTATCTTCGTGATTGGTGTGTCCAATAATCGCGACCCTCTGAGCCGAACTCAACATTCCCGACGTCTCAAACATTCTCCATCCATTGGGCAGGTCTTTGGACAACTGTTCAATAGTGCGTTCATTGATAGCCTGGAAGGGGATCTGGAGCACTTGGAGCGTGTTAATTCGCTGCTGAAGCTTATTCCAGACGAGGTGTTGAAAGAAAACAAAACCCGTCTGCGACCCGTTGAAACGATGGTTATCTCACCCAGTAAGGCGCTTGATAAACTGGCGGGCAGAAAGATTCGTCATATGCCGAGGAGCGTTCGCATGTTTTTACGCTCTACCGGTGCGACGAATAAGGCCGGTGGCGCTGCAACGACCAGCTACCTTTTGTTTGAAAAGCCCTATATCGACGAGCTCATGGAGCTTGGCTATCAGGATGCCATGTGGGAAAAGGACAATATTCAGGCATTCTTTAAAGTTTGACTTGTCCAGCTGTTTAGGTTTTGATCAAATGTGACAAGGTTACCATTTTAGGTGATTTAAAGCTGGGGAGCCGACAGCTAAATGGATAGCCGGCGGCTAAATGGATAGCGGGTAGCGAACTGGTTAACGGATAGTTAAGGCGGACGTTTTAGTGATGGAGTGCAAGGCCTTGCCTCATAAGCAGTCAAGGCTTAAGGTTTTTTTCGCAGGAGTGATCGGTGCCATCTTATTTGTAGGCGCTATAAATGCCGTGCACGCTGTGGGAAATGAGCCTGCCTTCACGCCATCAGATACCGTGATACACCTTGGTGTTGAGGACGGATGGCCACCGTATGCTGATCAGTACGGTCTAGGCTTGAGCACCGAAATTGTTAAGGCAGCATTTGAGGCTGTTGGGCAGAAAGTTAAGATCAGCGTTAAGCCATATGCTCGTGTTCTCAGCGATGTGGAAGCCGGTCATCTGGACGGAGGTTATAATGTCACGCGCCAGGCCTCCACAGAAAAACGTTTTATTTTTGGCCAATCCCCCATACTGACCGCCAGTGCTTCCTTCTACTACGAGGCCGGCAGTTCACAAGACTACCAAACTGCCAGAGACATACCGGATGACGCCAGCGTTGCGTCGATAATCGATTATGAATACGGCGATATCTACCAATCTCAGCGGCAGCGTTTCAACGAAGTCAGCGTTGCCCGCCAGCATCAAATAATCCGCATGCTGTTGGCTCAGAGAGTGGATGTCGGGGTGATGTTTGACCGTGTGGTTGATTACACCTTGTCGGATATGAACCTGCCTGCCAATGTCTTATCTCGAGGAGCGGTTAATCACACCAGTGATATTTACGTGGCGTTTTCGCGCAAAAACCCGGATTCTGAAAAATACGCGGCCTCGCTGGATAAAGGCCTGCTCAAAATCAGAAAAAACGGCGTATACGATGCCTTAATGCAAGGGTTTGTTGCCAGATAGCTCCGCCCACGCACGTCTCTCCACTCATCTCAAAGCTTGAATCAGGTCACCATGAAGAAAGTCTGTTTGTATTCCCTGGAGCAGCCAGGAATTATCGTTTTATCTCCGAGTGGCGTTCTCTATTGGAATAAGTCCGGCGATACCGATCCGGCATATCAGGCAGAAGGCATTCTGGTGCCGATTTCCAACGACCCGCCACAGGACCAACCCGAGTTGTCATTGGTGCCCAGATTACAGGCGCTGATGGATAATGAAGGATCCCTGAATCAGTCACAGGCCAGAGAGATAGATGACTTTTTGCATGAGGTATCGTCCAGTGACAGCATCAGCGTGGACCTGTCAAAAGTCAGTCAGTCCAGTACCGGTTGGGTGCATTTAAGTATCAGGCCACAAGGGGATTACAGTTATTTTGAGGGGTTTAGCGAAGAGGGCGAAGCCCTGCAGGCGGTGTTGACCTGGCCCTGCAGGGTGGAAATATAGGCGGCCATATGAAGTTAAGACACGTTTAAGATCGCTGTTGTAGGCTGTTGTCGGCTGTTGTTTTACGACAAGCGCTGTTTAAAGTCTTCATAGCCAAATTGCTTAATGATCTTCAGATCATCCGTGTCTGAATTCCACAAAGCAATGGACGGCAGACCAATCCCGTTAAACGTACTGGTTTTTACCATGGTGTAGTGGGACATATCATCAAACATCAACCGCTGGCCAATTTGCAGTGGCGTATCAAAACTGTAATCGCCCATCACATCACCCGCTAAACAGGTTTGTCCGCCCAGACGATAGGAGTGGTTTTTCTCTGCCTGTTCGCCAGCACCAAAGATTTCGGCACGATAAGGCATTTCCAAAGTGTCTGGCATATGACAGGTGGCGGATGTGTCTAGAATTGCTAGCGGTTGCTGGTAATTCAGAACATCCAATACTTCACTGACCAATACACCAGACTGAATCGCGATGGCTTCTCCGGGCTCAATGTAGACCTGCAAACCATACTTGTCTTGAAAGCCTTTGATGCGTGCAATCAGCTGGTCTACATCGTAGCCCTCGGCGGTAATGTGGTGGCCACCGCCGAAGTTAATCCACTTAAGCTTTGGAAAGTATTCGGCGAATTGAGCTTCAACAGCATCCAGAGTTCGCGACAAAGGTCCAAAGCCTTGCTCACACAGAGTGTGGAAATGCAGACCGCTAATGCCTTCCAGAGATTGGCCCTCAAACGCCGACTTTGGAATACCCAGGCGCGATCCCGGTGCGCAGGGGTCGTAAATGGGCGTCGCGCCTTCGGAGTGCAAAGGATTCACCCGCAAACCAAACTCCAGCTGGGATCGTTGTAGAGTTGAACGCAGGGTTTTTGCTTCTTGAACCAGAGGCTGAAAGCGTTGCCACTGGTTGAACGAGTTAAACACCACGTGATCTGACAGCTGTAAAATTTCCGGTAAATCCTTTTCCGTAAAGGCCGCGCTGAAGGTGTGTACTTCACCTTTGAACTCTTCACGCCCCAGCTTGGCCTCGTGCAAGCCGCTGGCGCAGGTACCGCTGAGATACTGGCCTATGGTCGGTGCCAGACTGAACATCGAAAATGCCTTCAGAGCGAGCAGAACTTTGGCGCCTGACTCCCGTTGTACCCGGTTTAGTATTTCCAGGTTCTTACGCACAGCTACTTCATCGACCACAAAGCAGGGGGAGGGCACGCGGGTTGGGTCGAATTGGTAAAAACTTTGGCTTTTGATCATGATTTCGTAATTTCTCAGTCTGAAAATTAACGTCATTGCGAGGAGCAAAACGCCAACAGTAGAGGCTTTAGGCCACGCAGCAATCCATGTAAGGCAGGTTGTAGTTTAAATGGCCTCACAATAGATTGCTTTGTTAACACTCGCGATGACGTATCATTTTGACATTACACTAATTCAAATCCAGGTTCTTCGATCACTTGCCATGGCAGACCGTGAGCATTCATATCTTCCATAAATGGATCAGGGTCCAGTTGCTCCATGTTCCAAACGCCGGCTTTCATCCATTTGCCTTCAATCATCATCTTGGCGCCAATCATTGCCGGTACACCGGTGGTGTAGGAGATCGCCTGGGATTGCACTTCACGGTAGCAGTCCTGGTGATCCTTGACGTTGTAGACGTACACGCTCTTTTCTTTGCCGTCTTTAACACCTTTTACCACGCAGCCGATGCAGGTTTTACCGACGGTGCGAGGCCCCAGAGTAGACGGGTCTGGCAGCAGGGCTTTCAAAAACTGAATAGGCACGATCTCAACGCCATTGAAATTGACTGGCTCAATGCCAGTCATGCCGACATTGCCCAGCACTTCAAGGTGTTTGAGGTAGCTCTCACCAAAGCTCATCCAGAACTGCGCTTTTTTCAGGCTCGGGAAGTGCTTGGTCAACGACTCCAGCTCTTCGTGGTACATACGATAGATGTTGTAGGTTCCCACTTCGTCCGGACAGCTGAACGACTGCTTGAGGGACATCGCAGGCGTCTCAACGAATTGGCCATCTTCCCAGTGGCGACACTCTGCCGTTACTTCACGGATATTGATTTCCGGATTGAAGTTGGTGGCGAACGGGTAGCCGTGGTCACCGCCGTTGACATCGATAATGTCCAGCGTATGGATTTCGTCGAAGTAGTGTTTCGCGGCGTACGCTGTAAACATATTGGTAGCACCCGGATCAAAACCCGAACCCAGTAATGCCATCAGACCTGCCTTCTCAAACTTCTCCTGATACGCCCACTGCCAGTGGTACTCGAACTTGGCAGTATCCAGCGGCTCGTAGTTGGCGGTGTCCATATAGTGCACACCAGCTTCGAGGCAGGCGTCCATAATGGTCAGATCCTGATAGGGCAGTGCCACGTTGATCACCATAAACGGCTTTTCGCGCTCGAACAGGGCTACCAGTTCTGGAACATTGTCGGCGTCGACCTGTGCCGTTCTAATCGGAGCATCGATTTGTGCGGCAATGTTTTTGCACTTGTCTTCATTGCGGCTCGCCAGAACGATTTCGGTAAACACTTCCGGTAGTTGGGCGCATTTGTGGGTAACAACCTGACCGACACCGCCGGCGCCGATGATAATAACTTTTGCCATGTGATTAATCCTCAGTGACTGACGTGAATGTATCAGTTGTTTTCTTTTTCGTGCTAATTGGTTTCTTTCTCGTACTAATTGTTTTCTTTTTCATAGTAGGTATAGCCGTTCAGACTGGCATTGAAGGTCTGAATGATCTGTTGTCTTTCCCGTGCGGTAATACGACCTTCCCGAACCGCGTTTTCGGCAGTATTACGATAGCGTAGCAGCAGTTCCTTTGGTTCGTACTCTACGTAGTTCAGAACGTCTGAAATCGTGTCTCCATGAATCTCTTTAACAAAATCATAGCTACCGTCGCGATTGATGCGCACGCTGACCACGTTGGTATCGCCGAACAGGTTGTGTAAATCGCCTAAGGTTTCCTGATAGGCGCCCACCAAAAACACACCCAGGTAATACTCTTCACTGGCATTCATGGAATGCAATGCCAGAGTTTTGTTGTAACCCTGTTGTGGGTTAATAAAACGATCAATTTTGCCATCGCAATCACAGGTGATATCCGCCAGTACCGCCTGACGGGTGGGCTCTTCATCAAGCCGATGAATGGGCATGATGGGAAACAGCTGATCAATGGCCCAGATATCCGGTAATGATTGGAACAGACTGAAGTTACCGTAATAAATATCGGCCAAAGACAGTTTGAGCCCTTCCAGCTCGGTCGGAACCTGTTCCATATCATCAATCATCCCGGCAATGCGGTGGATGATCGCCAGGAATAAATTGTCCGCCGTCGCCCGGCTGCGCAAATCAATTTGGCCACGCTTAAACAACTCACGCACTTCGTTACGGTAGTAGTGCGCGTCGTTAAAGGATTCTTGCTCCCGCCCTGGTTTTAAAGCATCCAGTGTGTAGCGCAGGTCTTCAAGTTGTGAAGGCTCCTGGCTTTTGGCAACAGTAATTTCAGATGGCTCAAAATGATTAACGTCCAATATGTTAAATAACAGCACAGATGAGTAAGCCACTGTTGCACGGCCGGACTCCGTGACGATCGTCGGGTGAGGAATATCGCTAAGGTCCAGTGTGCTCTTAATGGTTTCGACGATGTCGAGACAGTACTCTTTCAGGCTGTAATTACGGCTCTGTTCGTCATTACCTTTGCTGCCGGTGTAATCCACGGCAAGGCCGCCACCGAGATCAATGTGGGAGAGGGCAGCGCCTTCATTCACCAGATCAGTGTAATAACGACAGGCCTCTACAATGCCATTGCGGATGTCACGGATATTCGGAATCTGTGATCCAAGATGGCAATGCAGTAACTGCAGGCAGTCCAGCATGCCTTCCTGTTTCAGCGTGTCGACGACCTGAATCACCTGATTGGTTGTCAGACCGAACACACTGCGATCGCCGCTGGTGGAGTTCCAGTGCCCGCTCACCTGAGTGGTCATTTTGACCCGCACACCAATCGAGGGCGTAACGCCAATGGCACGACTGCGCTCAATCAAAATGGGCAGTTCGGTGGGGGTCTCAATGACAAAGAAACACTTAAATCCCAACTTAATGGCGTTCAGGCCCAGATCGAAAAATTCCTGATCCTTATAGCCATTACAGATGATCAGGCTGCCAGGCTCGTTCAGAGTCGCCAGAGCGGCAATCATTTCGGGTTTACTGCCCACTTCAAAGCCGTGCTGGTAGCGGGCGCCAAACGCTGCAATCTCTTCAACTACCTGAGCCTGCTGATTGACCTTAATCGGGTAGACACCGCGATAGACTCCCTGATACTCAGAGCTTTCGATGGCTGAGCGAAAGGCCTCGTTCAGACGAAACAATTGAGCGTCCAGGATATTCTCAATACGCAGTACGACCGGCATCTGCAGGTCGCGCTCGGTCATGCCTTTGACGATGTCCATTAACGGGACTTCGGCGTTGAGGGTGCGCGCAGTGACCTGACCTTTGTTGTCCAGGCCAAAATAGTCGTTACTCCACCGATCAATACCATAAAGTTGGTTGGAGTCTTCGGTGGTCCATTCCGGGTCGCGTCGCTGAGTCAATCTCGTTCTCCTGAAGCAGCAATCTTGGGGTGGTGGCTTATACGCCGATATTTTTGACTAAATGGGCGCAGTTTTCAGGGCGACCACTAGAGCGGCGCGCATTCTGTATGAAAAAAAATAACCCTGCCAGAAAAATTTGACTCTTTGGGCGTCTGAATTTGCACCGGATATTGAGGTACTGTTTTCCAGTTAAGGTCAGTTTGCTTTTTCTGTTTGTAAGTGGCTGATATTTATAGAAAAGGTGGTGGTTATTTGAGTGTTGTTTCGGCTTATTCTGAGGCTTTATTCAGTTAATTTTTTTTCATTTTTTTTGAGGCTATGAGACGAAAAATACCCCCAAAAGGCGGTTTGGCGACATCAGAGTACTTTGAATGTGATAAAGGGAGAGGCTGACGGAAAAATAAGGGTACAAACACACCGTAGGAACGGGTTTTATTGTAGATGATTGGGTTTGTCCTCTATTCAGCATAGCGAGCAAGAGGGAGGTTTAGATATGAAGGGTTACATGAGTTGGGGCTGAGACAGGGAGACCAAAATGAAAAAAGCCCCGCAGGGTTAGTCTGCGGGGCTTATATTCTTGCCAGGCAATTCTTGCAAAGCCAATTGGCTTATTGCCAATTAGCGTTTCCCAAGTTTAACTGCAAGACACTGAGCTTAGCCAACAATGCGCACTGGCTCGGCTTCTACAGCCAGGTCAGCAGAGGGTGGAGCGAAGTCGGTCAGGTTAATACCCTCAACGGCTTCTTTGTACTCCTCGATAGTTGGAGTACGACCCAGGATAGTTGACAGAACAACCAGAGGGGTGGAGCCCAGCAGGGATTCACCTTTCTTCTCGGATGTATCAGCTACCACGCGACCCTGGAAGAGACGGGTAGAGGTGGCCAGTACAGTGTCTCCGGGTTCCGCTTTTTCCTGGTTACCCATACACAGGTTACAGCCAGGACGCTCCAGATACAGGATGTTTTCGTATTTGGTACGAGCAGCGCCTTTAGGATCATTGTCGTTAAATTCGAAACCGGCGTACTTCTGCAGCAGTGCCCAATCGCCTTCGGCTTTCAGCTCGTCAACGATGTTGTAAGTAGGTGGTGCAACAACCAGTGGCGCTTTAAAGGTGATGTCACCTTTCTTCTCCAGGTTACGCAGCATTTGAGCGATGATTTGCATGTCACCTTTGTGAACCATACAGGAACCGACGAAGCCCAGGTCAACGGTCTTGGTGCCGCCATAGTAGGAAACAGGGCGGATAGTGTCGTGGGTATAACGTCTGGAAGCGTCTTCGTTGTTAACGTCCGGGTCAGCGATCATTGGCTCGTCGATTTGATCCAGATCGACAACGACTTCTGCGAAGTACTTGGCGTTGTTGTCTGGAGCCAGAGCCGGGTTCTCGCCAGACTGAATTTCAGCGATACGCTTGTCAGCCAGGTCGATCAGGCGTTGCAACATGCTGTCGCGGTTTTCCATGCCCTTGTCGATCATGATCTGAATGCGTGACTTGGCCAGCTCCAGAGACTTGATCATGGTTTCATTGTCAGAGATACAGATAGAGGCCTTGGCCTTCATTTCTGCAGTCCAGTCAGTGAAGGTAAAGGCCTGGTCGGCCATCAGAGTACCGATCTGTACTTCGATGACACGGCCCTGGAACACGTTCTCGCCTTTGAACTGCTTCAGCATCTGAGCCTGGGTCGCGTGTACGACATCACGGAAATCCATGTGTGGCTGCATCTGCCCCTTGAAGGTGACCTTAACAGACTCAGGGATTGGCATGGCTGACTCACCAGTGGCCAGTGCCACGGCTACAGTCCCGGAGTCGGCACCGAAAGCAACGCCTTTGGACATGCGGGTGTGGGAGTCACCGCCGATGATGATCGCGCGATCGTCTACTGTGATGTCGTTCAGTACTTTGTGAATGACGTCGGTCATGGCAGGGTAAACACCCTTGGGGTCACGAGCCGTGATCAGACCGAAGTTGTTCATAAAGGACATCAGTTTAGGGATGTTAGCCTTGGCCTTGGCATCCCAAACAGAGGCTGTGTGACAGCCAGACTGGTAAGCACCGTCGACGCTTGGAGAGATCACAGAAGCAGCCATCGCTTCCAGCTCCTGAGCTGTCATAGGACCGGTGGTGTCCTGGGAACCTACGATATTGATCTTAACGCGAACGTTGGAACCGGCGTGCAGTGGAGTCTTGGAGTTAACACCGACGGCATTACGATTAAAGATTTTCTCAACTGCGGTCAGACCCTGGCCTTCGTGAGAAATTTCTTTTGAAGGTGCGTAAACCTGTGCAGGTTCAATACCAAGTGCTTCGGCAGCAAATGTTTGCAACTTCTTACCGAAGGTAACGGCGTAGGAGCCGCCAGCTTTCATGAACTCCATTTTTTGGGGAGTGAAAGCGCCAGACACGTCGACAAGCTCTTTGTCGCCGTTGTACAGCTTCTTGGCTTTGGTATCGATAGTCAGAACGGTTCCGGTGGCTACAGAGTAGGCTTCTTCCAGTACTGGATCGCCGTTCTCGTCGGTTACGGCGTTGCCGTCGGCATCGACTTTCTTAACCCAGTTTTTCAGATCCAGACCGATACCGCCGGTTACATCAACCGTGGTCAGGAAGATAGGAGCAATACCGTTGGTACCGGCAACTACGGGCGCAATGTTGATGAAAGGAACATACGGGCTGGCTTGCTTGCCGGCCCACAAGGCTACGTTGTTCACGCCAGACATACGGGATGAACCAACGCCCATGGTGCCTTTCTCGGCGATCAGCATGACCTTGGCGTTTGGATGCTTCTTCTGCAGGGCAACAATTTCTTGCTGAGCTTCAGGGGTAATCATGCACTGGCCGTGCAGTTCGCGGTCGGCGCGGGAGTGAGCCTGGTTACCTGGAGACAACAGGTCGGTAGAAATATCACCTTCAGCAGCGATATAGGTAACCACTTCGATCTTTTCTTCAACTTCTGGCAATTTGGTAAAGAATTCTGCTTTTGCGTAGCTTTCCAGAATCTCTTTGGCGATAGCACTGCCATCTTTATAAGCTTCTTCCAGACGATCATAGTCAGCTTCGTACAGGAATACCTGAGTCTTCAGGACTTCAGCGGCTGGCTTGGCAACAGCTTCATCAGCCGACAGGGCCAGATCCAGCAGGGCTTCGATAGACGGGCCGCCTTTCATGTGTGACAGCAGTTCGAAGGCGAATTCAGGCGTGATTTCTGCAACGGACTCTTGGCCGAGGATGATCTCTTTCAGAAACTTTGCTTTAACAACGGCGGCAGGAGTGGTGCCGGGGAGGGTGTTGTAGATGAAGAACTTCAGAGAATCTTCACGGTGCTCATTGCCGGTATCTTTGATTTGGGCAATGATTTCTGACAGCAGTTCAGCACTGTCGATCGGCTTGGGATTCAACCCCAGATCCTTTTTACGGGTGGCGATTTCATCCAGATATTCTGAATATAGGCTCATTTAAACCTCCTGAAGGCTTCTAGCACGGTTGATTCCGCTTATATGTCGTTGTTTACTCACGCCACAGGATCTCTGGGCAGTGAGGTTATCGATGACCCACATCGATGGGTATAAGGGGGCTTCTTTGCACTACGTCGTCTGTTTGCACTGCGTCGCTTGCTACTATTGATGGCTGACTACTAGCGATTGCTGCTGCATCTAGGTGGCAACCCAAGGATTTATCCAGCCGATCATTAGGTAGTTTGACTACAAAATCCACCCTTAACGGGGCGCGAATTGTACACCAAAGCCTAACTTTAGTTAAGTTCTCTTGGAAATCAGCTACTTATAATCATTATAAGTGGGACAAATAATGATTTTAATGCCAGAAATGAAGCCCTTAAAGGTCACGGAGTGAGCTGTTTAAAAGCTTACTCGAGGCACAGAGGCTCTGTGCCATTACTTAAGAATAGTAGCGTTTTATGACATCTGAAGGGCAGTACGGGTAAAAATCTAGCCGAATACTGTTGCTGCTTAGCAACCACGGGTAATCACAAACTCATCCTCTGAAATTTGCTCCAGTTGATAGAGCAATAGGGCCTTGAGTTCCTCTGGGGTATGGTGCTTGGCCAGCTGACTCAGCATCTCGGTTAATAGGGCTCGATTCATGGCCTCAGTGCTCATGCTGCTGTCGGTTTCTGCCTCTGTCAGGGCTTGCTGGATTTGATTTTTTGCGATCAAAAACTCACCGGCCATCTTGGTCTCTCCTTTCCTCGCGAGTGGCTGCTATCCAAAGTATGATGTCATATAATCCGGCAGTCCATTTTGAGGTGAATCAATATTCGTGCTGGCATGGTCAAAAAGTAACCGTGTCGAATGCCGAGCCGATGAGCTTTCTATAGTCGGTAGTGGTTTTTATATAGTCAGTTGTGGTTTATATAGAAAAAGTCTGCCAAGAATACAAGAAGCGAGAAGAATAGAAGCGCATGTTTAAACGGGTAAAAACACCCTGTGTGGGCGTTTGCTCCACAGGTATTGGAGATCAGGTCTGTCGTGGCTGTAAGCGCTACGCTCATGAAGTGGTTAATTGGAATGCCTACTCCAACGAACAGCGTCTTCTTATTGCGCAGCGTCTGGAGGGGTTTCTGGCGCAGGTGGTGAGCAACAAGCTGCAGATTATAGATCAGGATCAGTTGTTGGCAGCTATCAAGCATCAGCAAATCCTGTTTAACGAAGATCAGGATGCTTATTGTTGGGTGTTTAACTTATTAAAAGCGGGAGCCAGCCAGATACACGACCTGTCGGTGTATGGATTGGCTTATCAGCCTGAGTGGGAGGGAGCCTCCCTGGTCAAGATCAAAGCGGCTATTGATCAGGATTATTACACCTTGTCCTGCGCCCACTATGATCGATATTTCCCAGCGGCTTAATGCCTAAACTCTTTTACGGATTCTGATTTTCATGAGTGCAGTTTCAATTACCCCCGTTTTGGAGTTTCTTCGCTGTCGTACCCCGCAAGTGTGGATTGATCGTGCTTTGGAAGAGCTGGAAGTAGTTCTGCTGGATCATGCTGCGAATGAACTGAAGGCGGCCCAGTCAGCTATGACCATGATGGCTAAAAATCCCTCTAAAATCGATTTGCTCAATAAAATGAGTCGCCTGGCTCGGGAAGAGCTGGTGCATTTCGAGCAAGCACTGAAGATTCTGAAAAAACGGGGAATTGTCTATCGTCCTTTAAAAGCCAGTACCTATGCGTCAAAGATGTCGAAACACATTCGCAAGGAGCAGAGAGAAAACTTCATTGATACCCTGATTGTGGGTTCAATTATAGAGGCAAGATCTTGCGAGCGGTTTGATGCACTGGCTCCACATCTGGATGCTGAACTGAATAAGTTTTATCTGTCTCTGCTGAAGTCCGAGGCCCGGCATTTCAAAGATTACCTTACCTTGGCCCAATCCTATGCTGATGAAGATATTCAGCCACGGGTTGATTTCTTTCTGGATGAAGAAGAAAAGGCCATTACCTTGCCGGACAAACTGTTTCGGTTGCATTCGGGGTTGCCAGTTGAGCCTGTTTTTTCACAGGTCGATGCCTAAGTGGCAGCTAGGGAATCTGAAGTCGTAGTTGATTTTCAAAATCAGCTGGTAGAGCTGCAAGAGGGCGAGTCCGTACTTGAGGCTTTACTTCGTTATGGCCACAAGGTGCCCAACAGTTGTCGGGCGGGCTTGTGTCAGTCCTGTTTACTCAAAGGCGATGAATCCTTTTTATCTCAATCTGATTCTGTGCGCTCTGAGGCTCAACAAGGTCTCAGTGCTCAACAGATCCAGGATCATCACTTTCTATCCTGCTGTTGTTTTCCTGAAGCTTCAACTGAGCAGAGTTTGAGGGTGGAGTTGCCTGATCATAATGCCGACTGGATCGCAGAGGTCACAGGCCACCGGATGCTGTCACCCTTGGTATTGGAGGTGCGTTTAAAGGTGGAAGGGTCGTGGTCTCCAGGGCAGCATGTTTTGTTGTGGATGGATGATCAATCTTCTCGCTCATATTCGATTGCCAGTCACCCGGTAAGAGATGGCGTTATAGTTTTGCATATACGACGCCATGATCAGGGCTTGGTGAGTGCTTGGTGTCATGATGTGCTGAGAGTTGGTGATCGCGTTAGGCTTTCGCCGCCGGTAGGTCATTGTGTGTACGATGCTGAGTGTCTTGATAAGCCGCTGTTGTTAGTTGCGACCGGTACTGGATTGGCCCCAGTACTGGGTATACTGGAAGAGGCTTTGGCGCGGCAACATGAAGAGCGAATTGATCTTTTTGTTGGGGGGCGAGAGGCAGCAGAACTCTATTTGTGTGACAAGCTGTTGGCTTTAGATAAGAAGTGCAGTTTGCTGAATGTCCACATCATTCATCCCGATGGCGGACAATCAGATGAGGCTTCTAGCTATAATTACCCTGAGTTAATTCACGCTATACGCTCTAGTCAGCCGAGTTTACGCGGAACCAAGGTGTTTTTGTGCGGAGCCAGATCGGCAATCAAGCCGCTGGAAAAGTTGTGTTTTTTTGCGGGTGCCAGCCGAAATGACATCATTTCGGAAGAGTTTGCTTTAGGCGTCCGTGCCGTTAAAGACGATTGTTGATTGTTTGTCAGTATGAGGTTTTATGGAGTAGGGGTTCCCCGGATCACACAGACTTCATGGAACAGTGAGGCGTTGGGGTTTTGCTTAACAAGCTCTTGAGCTTCACACGCTGATAGTGACTTTGTAGCGTCTTTGTCTGCATAAAAACGGCATCTGAAATCCTGATCAAGCCCTGTCCCTTGAAGTGTTTTTTCAAGCGCGATAAAAAACGAAATATCAGTGCCGCTGTGTTGTTCGACGATTTGAGAACTTAACTTCTCAGGTTGAAAGCCATTGGCCTTAAAGCAATCGAAAATAATCTCTGATCCTATGCGACAGCCAAAATTCATCACAACTTCGGCCTGCGGGGCGTGTTTTCTGACACGTGTTAACAGTGCTTCGTTTAATCCTAAGCCTACTGAGTTGAACGGGTATTGATCAAATTCGATCCAGGGGTAGTAGTGAGCGATATGATCGTCGGCGACGTCCTCCGCGCCATTCGGTAACGGAACCTGAAGTGCTTCGCGAATAGCAGCTATTCGGCTGTCTCCTGGCTCGCCCACCTGAGGCAACGAAGCTATCACTACATCCGCATCCCTAACCACGGAGTGCGCTTCGTCGGTATCGATCAAACTCACTGCACCGCGCACCGGATTAAAACGATGTGAAAATTCAGGGGCCATAGAGTGAACATTCGATTCGGCAAGTTCAATGAGTCGTGGATCGAGATCACTGCCAGAGACATCTTCAGCTTCGCATTCTGTGAGTAAAAAGATGGCATTAATGCCGGTACCGATGCCGACTTCGTAGGCTTTTTTGCCTTGCAGGCCCGCACTTTGTAACCCTCTTTGGAAGGTTGCTGTCCAGGGGTCATTAGGATCAAAGGCAAAACTGGGAACTTCCGGAGAGGCCGACAGTTGATTCGGAGGAGTGGTAGGCGGGGAGGTGATAGGGTCCGTAGTAAGCATCTTCTCGAGTTCCTTTTGGGTCATTAGTAAAAGTTGAATGACATTGATAAAGTAACAGTGAGTACTGAGCAGTTACTTGAGCAGCAAAACTTCCTTAACGTCACCTCGTAAACAGTGATCAGAGCGCATGGATGAGGCGTATCCGCCTGCATTGATCAGAGCGATAACGTCACCTTCTTCAGGCGCTGGCAATGGATGATTGACGGCCCACTTATCCAAAGCCTCATTGACATTACCGACCAGTGTAAAATTACGGGTTTCATTTCTGCTTAAATATGTGGGAACGGGTTCGCAGGGTAATCCGTAGAAAGCGGGTTCCATGGCCAGATTAAAGCCTGCATTCAATCCGACAAACTCGATATCTTTACGCTGCTCAATGTACGTGACTTCTGTAAGGAGTATGCCGGCATCCTTGATTAAAAAGTCTCCGGGTTCTACGGCAATTTTGAGTTTGCTCCCTGAAAATGCATCCGCCAGAACCTCGGCCCAACGGTCTAGGTTAAGTAGGGTGTCATCTTTCGTATGTGGTACACCCAAGCCTCCACCAATATTTAATTCGCGCAGATCCGGCAGAGCTTCTGTAAAAGCTTTGCTTGCAGCGATGACATCAGCGAGTTGATTTAGCTCACGATTGAGGTAGCCACAGCCTGCGTGAAAATGGACTCGTACAATTTTCAAATCATATTTTTTGGCAAGAGCAATGGCTTCAGGTAAACGGTCCAGATAAATTCCGAATTTGGTGGCTTCAATGCCGCTATATTGCAGCATTTCATTGCCTGTATAGCCGATGCCAATGTCAGGATTCACTCTAATGCCAATCTCGCGACCGGGGCTGGCTTGTCCCATGCGCTCCAGAGCACTGAGGGAATCGAGGTTAATGCGCAGCCGATCGAATTTGGCCAGGGTGTTGATGTCCTGTGAGCTTAGCGATGTCCCTGTGAACGATATATCTTCCTCGGGAAAGCCACACGAAAGAGCCTGTATCAATTCTGCCGGGGAGCACACGTCTGCACCGCACAGTCCCTGTGAGGCGAGATAGGTTAATAGTTTAGGGGAGCGGTTTGCCTTGATGGCGTAGAAAATTCGGTGATCCAGTCCGGCTTTATCAAACGCGGAGTGTAAACTGTTTAATTTCTCAAGAACTCTGGGGGCTCGGATAACATAGGCCGGCGTTCCCACTTTACTGGCAAGTTCCGACAAATCACATTGTCCGAGAAACAGTCGGTCATGATGAAAACTAAGATCATCACGTTGCCACCATAGATTGATTGGGGCGTCAGTGCTGTCAATTGGGATTGAGTCCATGGTTGTTTACAGTGTCCGTAATTTTGGAGGGTATGAGGCTAACGACGCTGAAACTCAGTTTCTACTGAAGAGCACGATCTACTTGAGTTTACTTGCTCGTACTTGTACGTACTTGGCTGTACTTGCACGTACTTGGAAGCACTTGAAAAGCTACGATGTATTGGGTTGTACAGCAGATCTGAATCAATGCGTTTGTCAAATAAACTGTAAGCTGTACGCTTGTGCCCCCAAGGACTTTTTCAACTGATTCTGATCGCAAATGTTGCTGACTGAGATCTTCAAAGAGGTGTGTGTCTGCTTAGGAGCAGTAATCAGCGTTTGTTTGATTCGTAGGGCGGTTAGGGCGGTAGAAAGTCCCTTGCAGTTTATAATGGCAGTCTCGGTCATGAGGGTGGCTCCATATTGTAAGGATACTTGATACAAGCGTAAAACAGGCCCTTCGAACAGGGCAGTGTTACTGAGTCATATTGCTTGCGATGGTTGTTAATCCAATCGGCCAGAGTCTAAATCACTTTGTGCACGATTCAGTGCCTGAGAAAAAATCGAAATGATTCGATCAATATCTGATTTTTCTACGATCAGTGGCGGCGACATAATGCACAGGTTTTCATAGGGACGCACGAGTAAGCCATTTTGCTCACAATATTCATCAACACGTTGAGCAAGCGCCATATTGCGAGCTGTGGGGCCTGTTTCGTTACCTGTCCAGCATTCAACGCATGCCATCAAGTGATCACCTCGGACGGTGTACACAATGGGCGAATCAACCAAACTGCGTAGCTTGTCTATAAAATAGGGGCCTACCTCCTGAACATGCTCGCAGATTTTGTCGCGCTTCATAATCTCAATGTTTTTGATGGCGGTTGCGCAGGCGATTGGGTGTCCTGAATAGGTATAACCGTTTGAGAATACCGATTTATCCACGGGGGCGTGGGCACTCATGGTCTCGCAGATACGGTCAGAGATCATGACAACTCCTAAAGGTTGATAGCCTGAGGTGATGCCTTTGGCGCTAATGATCATGTCTGGCACGATGCCAAAATGAGTTTCAGAAGCAAAGAAGTGGCCCAAGCGACCAAAGCCCGTCACAACTTCATCTGAGATATACAGAATGTCGTGTTTGCGACAGATTTCTCGTGTGGCAGCTTGATAACCGGGCGGGGGAACCAATACTCCACCTGAGGCCAGGATTGGTTCAGCAATAAAGCATGCGACATTCTCCGCGCCCAAGCGCGCAATCTCGGATTCCATTTCATCTAACAATGACTGAAGGCGAGAGTCTGCACTTTCTTCAGCAATATCCGGATCATATTCCGGGCTGGACAGATGATGAATAAAGTCACTTTCGTATTGAAATAGCGTGCGATCAGCCAGTTTTCCGCACAGGGACGCTGCGAGGTAGGTGCTGCCGTGATAGGCGTTGCGCCTGGACAAAACATGACGTTTGCTAGCACGACCTTGGCAAGCGTAATAGTAATGAGCTGTCCGTACTGCAGAATCGACAGCTGTTGAACCACAGGTGGTAAAGTGAGCTCGATTGAGATCACCGGGAGTTAGCTCCGCGAGCATCTGCGCAAGTTGTGCAGAGGGGCTGCTGGATACATCACCAAAGGGCGTGTAATAGGCCATTGTTTTGGCCTGTTCTGCCATCGCCTCAATTAATTCTTCATGGCCATAGCCCAGAGTGACACACCACATACCACCAATCGCATCGAGATATTTCTTACCGGTGGAATCATAAACGTAAACGCCTTTGGCATTCTGAATCATCAGGGTGTTTTGTTCGCCGAGAGTGCTTAGGTCTGCCCAAGGGTGCAATAGGTGTTTGGCGTCCGCTTCACGCAGAAGGTTGTGGTCTTCTTCGCTGGGGAATGAATTTTTGATGCTGCGCATCGTGTCCAAAGCTAACCACCTGTATGTATCGTTGAATGAAACTGTTAAGTGAGAATCTGTTTTTCTGTATTAACCGTTTTTGAAGAGACAGTAACAAGAAATCAAAGCGTTATAATAAAAAAACAGGTATTAAAAAATAACAATTTCGAAGAGTTAAACCTAGCCTATGCAGGCTAAAGTTCGATGTCAAGAAACCTTAAAATGCTCCATTTCACTGCGGTAATTAAAGAGTTTTGTGGTCTTTATTGGTGCCTTGGTTTTGGGTTTGGCACCAATGTGGGGAGCTTTGCTGGGGTTTATATGCAAAGAGTGATTTATTCGTGATTGATCATTACATGGCGTACTACAGTGTAATCTTCCAGAGCGTAGTGAGACATGTCTTTGCCGTAGCCTGACTGCTTTAGTCCGCCATGGGGCATTTCATTGCACAGCATGAAGTGCGTATTGACCCAGGTGCAGCCGTATCTGAGGTCTGCAGAAGCCTTCATGGCCTTGGAGATGTCTTTGGTCCATATGGAAGAGGCCAGACCATATTCAGAATCGTTTGCCCAATCCAGAACGTTATTACTGTTCTGGTCAAACGGTGTTACTGATACGACAGGGCCAAACACTTCCTTCTTCACGATTTCATCTGATTGCAGGGCTCCGGCAACGACAGTTGGTTCATAAAAAAAGCCGTTGCTGTCAGCTCTGTTACCACCTGCAGTCACTTCAATGTGTTTGTGTTCAGAAGCTCGCTCTACAAAGCCCGCGACTCGCTCACGTTGACGTTGCGAGACCAGTGGGCCAATCTCGTTTTGTGTGTCGTCGCTTTGATTAAACCGAATCGACGAGACAGCACTAGAAAGGTCTGCGACGAAATTATCATAGATGGATTTGTCGGCATAAATTCGACAGGCTGCCACGCAATCCTGACCGGCGTTGTAATATCCATAAGTACGAATAGTATCGATTGCGTTGTTTAAATCTGCATCGTTATAAATAATAACCGGTGCTTTACCACCGAGTTCCAGATGTGTGCGTTTTATGTTGTTAGCCGCTGCTTGTAAGACCTTTTTACCGGTACCTACGTCACCTGTAATGGACACCATGTGTACCCCAGGGTGGTTGATAAGCGCATTGCCGACGGTTTGACCACGTCCTAAAATAATATTCACCACGCCTTCAGGTAAGACCTCTGCAAGCAACTTGGCCATTTTTAAAGCGGTAAGTGGAGTTTCTTCTGAAGGCTTAAACACAACGGTATTACCACCTGCCAATGCCGGTGCCAATTTCCAGGCCATCATCATAAGCGGGTAGTTCCAGGGTGCTATGGAGCCGACAATCCCAACCGGATCCCTACGTATCATTGACGTAAATCCGGGCATGTATTCGCCTGCAACTGATCCCTGAAGGTTACGAGCAGCGCCGGCGAAATAACGAAAGCAGTCAATGATGGGAGGCATCTCGTCATCGCGCATGGCAAGTATTGGCTTGCCGCAATCCAAGGCTTCCAATTCAGCGAACTCGTAGCTTTGAGCTTCAAGTCGTTCTGCAATGGCCAATAAATAGCGGGAACGTTCTTCCGGAGTTGTTTTCGACCAGGTCGGGAATGCTCGGGTGGCCGCGGCTACGGCCATATCCACTTGTGCCAATGTTGCTTCTGGCAGTTGAGTGATCGCATCGGCGGTTTTAGGGTTGAGAACAATCTGTTCTTCGCCGTCTCCAGTTATCATACTGGAGCCGATCAGCATTTGAGTGTCCATGAATGCTCCTTAAGGTTACTCGATTAGTCGTGGCGTTTAGGACGTTTACTGAATTATCGTTGGATAACAATGTACACAGGTGTGAGAGGACAAGCATTAAAAATGCCAAGAGAAGAAATGTTCAGGATTGAATAACTGTATCGATCTTTAGAGCAAAAGGAAAAGGTTGTGGAATGTTAGGTTTTGGCGTGAGTGATCCATGCAAGATAGATTTTCAGGAAAACATCGATGAGACGTAGGAAAAACAGCGTTGAGGGTAAGAATAGCAGCGTTCAATGACAACGCTGCTGATGTGAAAGAAGTCCCCAAGGGTGGTGTAATCAATTACCCGGCAAGAAAAGGCATCACAGCTCAAAAAGCATGTCTGTTCGGATGATGTACTTTGTGCCCTCACGGATGGGCTCTGAGCTGTGAACACAGTGCATTGGATGCATTCCGTGAGGGAAGCAGAGTATGCCGCCTGCGGGTGTGCGGACATCAATAGTTTTAATTGGATCGCCTTGACGCGCTGGTTGTTTGGGATTGTTGGCTTTCACTAAAAAGCGTGTTGCACCACCGTCAAAATCATCATTCAAAAACAGTAAAACGGTCATATAACTGAAGCGATCCGGGTAGGCGTTCGCGACTAGCTCGCCATTGATGATACGGCTGCCAGGCCAGGCACCATCACTGTGTGGCTTAAAATAATCTCCTGACCGGTAGCGATAAAAACGAAAGCGGGCGTTCAGACCCAATGCTTTTTTGTTGTTAAATATGTCCAAATCCTGATTTGCCAGTGTGGCGATTCTCTGCCAAATCAATGTGTCCGTTTTCTCGTCGGTAATCCACACCACGTTGTCGTTGTGACGAATATTTCGCGGCAGTGAAACAGCCGCGTCTGGCAGGTAACCCAGGGTTTCGGTCAGGGAGCTCAGACGCTCGCATTCTGCTTCTGAAAGCACGTTGAGTAATTGGTAAGCTCCAGGAACGTCGTCAACAGAGTGACGCTCAATGGAATGGGTGGGGTGGTCTTCAGACAAATCAGTGGGGTTAACCGAGTTGTTGCCCCACGTCGGGAGGGACGGGTTTTCGGCGCCAGCTTCATAAGCGACAACATAGAAGTCAGAAGAGGGGTCTTTGGAAGAGTGGGTCATGTTTTGGCATAGGAGATAGAGAATGGAAAGCAATTCTATCGTATGACTTGGTTGGTTTTCTATGTTTCGGTTGTTTGACCGGTGCCTGAAGGTGATAGCTTAGTCGGTACTTGAAGGTAATAGCTAATTCGGTGCCTGAAGGAGTAGCCTAGTAGGAAACTGAAGAGAGTCGATGTACACAGTGAGATCAAGTAGAGGGGAGGAGTGGTGTATTTCAGCTATGATTGCAGAGTTGTAAATTCTTGAGTGAAGTGGATGGTTAACGTTGTATCTCATATTGCTGCTAAAACTGATGTTAAAGCTGCGATGAAGTCTGCGGTTTGCGGGTTACTGCTGTTGCTGTGTGTGGGGGGCGGCTTCATAGAGGCCGAAACGTCACGCTACGAACGTACCATTCTTGCTCTACAGACCGCTCCGCAGGAATGGCGCTCGGACTTCGCCTTAATTGCCTTGTCTCAATTGGCTGACGCCTATTATGCCGAAGCTGATCTTGCCCGCAGCCCTTTAAGCCGGTCTGGAAACAGTGATCAAAAACGCAACTCAGACTCTGAAAAGAACACGGAATGGTCCTGGTCTGTGGAGCGCTATGCCAATCAGCTGTATGGCTTTCAAATGAGCGTCGAAAGCGGAGCTCAGGTCGCGGTTGAGAAGTCTTCTGTGACAGAAGCTGTTTTAGAGGTGGGTTCCCAGCAGGTTATGCTTTCACACCCCAGACCTGAAAAACAGTCTGCGTTTGAGCAGACGATTCTGAGACGATTCTGTCAGTTGCGTGACTGTGTGGCGCTCACGGGAATCTACGATCTCCAATCTTCAATTCCTCAAACAGGGCAGGGCATAGGCCAGAAAGAGACTGCAGAGAGTTCTCGCGAAGAGGTCAAGCCTAGCTGGATGTTCACTGTCGATGGTCCCGTGTGCAGCTATGAAGGTATTCGAATGACCTTTAGTCCTGGTGATAATCCCGGAGCGGTGCGCCATCTATGTGTGCAGCTATTTGGTGAGCTAAAAGCCGTTTTGCGCGGGATACAGGAGCAGCAGGCTTACGGTGTGCGTGTGGCATGGCCGGATATGACTACCATTCAGTCGTCAGATCAGCGAAAACATTTAATAAGTCTGAATGAAGCTGGCGACTTGTTGGACCTGAATGTGCCTCTGCTTAACAGTAAGCCGGACTTGCTGGGATATTTGAAGCCCTGGATGAGGGCTCACCTTGAAGGGCACGGTGTCTCTCTGGAATTGTCGGCTAAATCAATGGGGTGGCAGGGGGCTGCCTTAGACCAGTTTCGCTAAGGGAGTGCCGTTCTTAGGCTGGTAATTCTCTTATTTCTTTGACTCTTTCTTTTCCCATTTTCCTACATTGATTTCCCGGTTAAGTGGCGAGGACTGTTACTGTCGCCAAAGTATTCATTGGCAATATTATAACTATGCTTATAAAATGCTACATTATTAAAAGCTGATATATAAATTAAAGCTATCTATTTCATGGAATCGATATTGTGGAAGAAAGCATTGCAGCCTTAATGGCTGATGTGTCTCGCATGTTGCGCAGGGCGTTTGACGAACGAGCCCGAACCATTGGTGTGACCAGACCTCAGTGGCAGGTACTTACGGCGCTGAAGCGCTATGAGGGTATTAATCAGGGCGGACTCGCGGAACATCTGGATGTAGAGCCTATTACTTTATGTCGGATGGTGGATCGTCTTCAGGAAGCCGATCTGGTGGAGCGTCGAAAAGATCCGAAGGATCGCCGTGTTTGGCGTTTGTATCTGACAGAAAAGGCAAAAGAGTTGTCAGCAGAGTTGAAACCTCTGGGTATAGAACTTCTCTCGGATTCCATGCAGGGGTTGTCAGAGGCTGATAGAGAGAATCTTTTTGAATCTCTGAGTTGTATGCGCAAGAACCTGGTGCGTCAGCATCAGGGTAAGGGACTGGAATCAACAGTCTCGTAAGTTGGCAGGGTACTGAATATCGGTAAACCGCTGTCGTTTGAGATAACCGCTTAGGCGGATTTTTTGTTTTATGGAGTAACCCAGGTGTCTCGTTCATTCCGCAGCTTAACCATGATGCTAGTTGTACCTGCGCTGTTGATAGCCGGTGGCGTGTATTACTATTTTGCGACTGAGAGTTTTGTCTCGACCGACAACGCTTACGTCAAACAGGATGTGCTGGCTGTCGGAGCCGAAGTCGGTGGCCGCATTGTTCAGGTGTCGGTGCAAGAAAATCAACAGGTGGAAGCGGGGGACTTGTTGTTCCGTATCGATCCGGAGCCTTTTGAATTGGCAGTTGCGGAAGCAGAGGCCTCATTGGCCAGTGCTCGCGCCCAGGTAGAAGAGCTGGAAATCAGCTACAGCACTTCTAACGTCGATATCGAAAGCGCTGAAGAAGATATCGCGTATTTTGAGAAAGAGTATCGCCGTCAGCAGGAGCTGCAAAAAACGCATGTCAGCACTCAGGCGGCTGTTCAGGCGGCAGAGCACAACTTGTCGGAGGCGCGTTCACGTCTGCAAACCGCTCATGCGGATGCAGCAAAAGCCAAAGCAGCCTTGTCGACCGGTGGCTCCAAATCCGGTGAAAACCCAAGGGTACTGGCGGCTAAAGTACAACTGGATAAAGCCCGCCTGAATCTGTCACGCACCGAAGTTCGTGCGCCAGCATCGGGAATTGTGACTCAAACATCCCGTTTGCAGGTGGGCCAGTTTCTGATGCAGGGCCTGTCTGCACTGAATATTGTAAAAGATGAAAGAAGCTGGGTTGAAGCCAATTTCAAAGAAACCGATCTTGAAAACATGCGCGTAGGACAGCTGGTCAATATTGAACTGGATACCTATCCGGGTGTTAAAATTTCAGGCCGCGTTGAGAGTATTGGCGCAGGTACTGGCTCCGAGTTTTCGGTGTTGCCGGCTCAAAATGGCAACGGCAACTGGGTAAAAATCACACAGCGCGTACCGGTGCGCATTGCGATTGTGGGTGGTTCCGCTGAGGGTAGTTCTGCTAAGGATAGCTCTGCTGAGGATAGTTCTGCCAAGGATAGCCCAGCTCGTCCATTAATCACGGGGTTGTCGGCGTATGTCCGAATCGATACCCGCAGCTGATTCCGGCAAAGATTCTTCTCCAGAGTCCCCGGCATCAACGGATAAACCTTCGTTAGAAACCCGTCATCCCCGTTTGCTAATGTTTGCGGTTATGATGGTATCTCTGATTCAGATTCTCGATGTCACCATCGCCAACGTGGCTTTGCCGCATATGCAGGCCAGTCTCGGCGCGACAACGGATAATATCAGCTGGGTGCTCACCAGTTTTATTATTGCTGGCGTGTTGGTAACCCCCGTGGTTGGCTGGCTGTCCGATCGACTCGGTTCAAGACGGGTTTTCCTGTGGGCTGTGGCGGGCTTTTTGGTGGCATCAATGTTGTGTGGGGCTGCAACATCGCTAACGCAAATGGTCGTTTTCCGCTCTTTGCAGGGGATTTGTGCGGCGTTGATCGGCCCAATGTCTCAAACCATTTTATTCGATACCACAAAACCCAGTAAGCAGGCTGCTGCCATGTCCCTGTGGGGGATGGTGATTATGATCGGTCCGATTACCGGCCCTATGTTGGGCGGCTTGCTGACTGATACGCTAAATTGGCGTTGGGTTTTTTATGTCAATTTACCCTTGGGTATCCCGACGTTGCTTCTCTTGATTTGGTTGTTGCCAAGCAGGCCTTTGTCGGAGAGAAAGCTTGATCGCTTTGGCTTTTTGATTCTGGCAGTGGGGCTGGTTTCACTGCAGCTGTTATTGGATCGCGGCAACCATAAGGACTGGTTCAGTTCTTGGGAGATCATTATTGAGCTTATTGTCGCGCTCTCTGCGTTCTGGATGTTTTTTATCCATACACGCACGACAAAAAATCCATTATTTCCAAACGCGTTGCTGAAAAACCCCAATTTTCTGGGGGCTATGGGCTCCATGTTCATGCTGGGTGTGGCAAATATCGCCATTTCTTCGATTTTACCCACCATGTTCCAATCGGTGTACGGCTATACCGCCATTGATACCGGTCTGTTGATGATGCCACGTGGCCTGGGGGTTATGGCGACAATGATGATTGCCGGGTATCTGTCGCAGCGAATGGATGTTCGCTACATGGTAACTGGTGGCTATTTGTTGGCTGCATTGGGGCTGGTTCTGATGTCCGATTGGTCGTTGGATATGGGAAGTACACCGATTCTGGTTGCTGGCTTTATTCAGGGGCTGGGTTTGGGGCTGATCTTTATGCCCATGAACGTGGCGGCGTTTGCGACGGTGGATGCGAAAGATCGTCCAGATGGTTCCAGTTTGTTGAACCTGATGCGCAACCTGGGGGGCAGCTTTGGTATCTCAGCAATTTTCACGATGCTTTCCCGCAACCAGCAAGTCTCACACGCGGGCTTGTCTGAGCACATCACAGCGGATACTTTGCAAGGTTTTGATGTTTCTCATCTGGCTATCAGTATCGGAAGTTACGGTGAAGCCTTACTCCAGTTCATCGATGCGGAAGTTAACAGGCAGGCTCTGATGATTTCGTATCTGAATAATTTTTATGCAATGTCGATTCTGGTGTTTATCATTGCTTTCCTGCCGTTGTTAATGAAGCCTATTAGGATTCGTTAACCGTTTTTCTGTAGCGCCTCTTTCGGCGCTGCATCTTTTGCGCGCACTACATCTTTCATGTGCACTGTATCTTTTACGCGCACAGTATCCTTTTCCTGCCACTGGAACGTGAATCTAGATTAACTTTGTCTCGGCTAAATAGACGCTGGATCTAAGCTAATTTATCTTCTGCACGTGATCTCGTCCTCAAATCCACTACTGCAAGGGAACATCCTTAGGATGTTTAGCTCTTATACCCGTGTGGGGAAATAATAGCTCACGAGAATTCGGTCAAATTGTTAGGGGAAGAGATGAGGTTTACCTTAAGCAAAACAGGGTTAATGGCAGGTATTTCGTTTTCTCGCATAGGGGATTTAAAGCGCCGGGCGGGGATAGGTCTGTTATGTGCTGGCGTGTTGCAAGCATCCGTAAGCTACGGTGACGCAGAGCTTAAGGATAAACCCTATCGCTATAGTGATGCTCATTTGCACGCTCTGGACTTTTTCCAGCAGGGTGATCCCATTTCTGAGCTGGTTGACGTGATGGACAAGGGGAGGGTTGGTGATGCCATGATCAGCGGAGCGTCACTAATGAAGAAGTGGCATGAAAATGAACCAAAACGCCCGCGTTATTACGCCGGAGACAATGCAGATTTATACTGGTATAGCGCTACCGATAATTATTTAGCGGAAGAGCTGAAAAAACTGCCTGAAAAAGATCGCCGCAGACTGCACCCATTTTTGAGCGGGATAAACCCTACGGACAAGAACGCGGTGACTCATCTGGAAAAGATGATGGAGCTTTACCCCGGTATGTGGAAGGGGGTTGGTGAAGTGCTTGTTCGTCATGACGATTTGACCATGATGGCAAGTAATGAACCGCCTCGGGCAAACAGTGAAGCGATGGATCGCATTTACCGTTTTGCAGGTAAGTACGATTTGCCGGTGCTGTTGCACAACAACATTACCTCGAAGCGTGAGCGAAACCCCCTTTATCTTGAAGAGTTGTCAGACACATTAAATCGTCATCCGAAGGTCAAGTTTATCTGGGCGCATGCCGGAACCAGTAAAACACTGGAGCGTTATCAAGGAGAGATGGACTTTCTATTGCCATCCCTTAAAAAACTGCTCGAAGAGCATGACAATGTCTATCTGGATCTGTCCTGGTCGGTCCTTAAGCCGTATATGCTAGACAAAGATGACAAACCAGTGAAGGCTTGGTTGGAGCTGATTGAAAAGTACCCAACCCGGTTTGTTCTCGGTTCTGACGTGCTGGGGCGTTTCGACAAGGTGGATGATAATCTTCAGGAGTTTGATGGATTTTTAGACGCTTTATCCAGCGATACTGCACAGAAAGTGGCGCGAGAGAACTTTCTTGCATTATTACCCGAATCTTTACCTTCCAAGGGGGCTGTTGCAGAGCGATAGCACCGTGATGGGAAAACAGAATATTCTGGTCGCATAACGCAGCCAGCCAGAAACATGTTAGAAATCGGCATGTTACTGGCTCAAATGTGCACCTTAGGTTCTAAGCTGCTAGGCTAGTAGGAGTTTTCTACCAGACCTAGGATGGATCTATGACAGAACAAACCGCCAAGGCCGGTTCCACGGTGCTCATTCCCGTTTTTATTCCCGCCGTAGTGGTCATTGTATTGCTGGTTGTTGGCACGATCAGTAATCCCGAGTTGGCAGGAGCCGCTTTCCAGGAAACCCTCAATTACATTACTAAGACGTTCGGCTGGTTTTACATGCTGTGCGTTGCTTTCTTTTTGATGTTTATTGTGGGTGTGGCTCTCACGAAGTGGGGGCACATCAAGCTTGGCCCTGATCATGCTGATGCTCAATACAGTTTTCCGGCCTGGTTTGCCATGCTGTTCTCTGCAGGTTATGGCATCGCGTTATTGTTCTTCGGTGTGGCTGAACCGGTCTTGCATTACTCATCCCCACCTCATGGCTCTGCAGAGACTGTGGATGCAGCCAAGCAGGCGATGCAAATTGCCTTTTTTCATTGGGGTTTTCATATCTGGGCTATTTACGGCCTGGTAGGTCTGGTGTTGGCGTATTTTGCTTTCCGGCACGGTTTGCCGCTTTCTATCCGTTCTGCGTTGTATCCTCTGATTGGCGATAAGATATACGGTCCTATTGGTCATGCTGTGGATGTATTTGCCATATTGGGCACTATGTTCGGTATTGCCACGACCCTGGGTTTATCGGTCACACAAATTAACGCAGGTCTTAACTATTTGTGGCCTGAAATCCCTGTGGGCACGATGGTACAAGTGATAACCATCGGCATTATCACCTGCCTGGCGATTGTTTCGGTTGTTGCCGGTATGGACAAGGGTGTAAAGAACTTGTCCATTTTGAATATGGTGCTCGCAGTATCATTAATGCTGTTTGTTTTTGCTGTTGGGCCAACCGTTCATATTCTGGAAACATTTTTGCAAAATACCGGCAGTTATCTGAATCATATTGTTGAGAGAACGTTCAATCTGGAAGCTTATTCCCGCAGTGACTGGATTGGTAACTGGACGCTGTTTATTTTCGGCTGGACTATTGCCTGGGCACCGTTTGTCGGTCTGTTTATCGCTAAAATCAGCCGCGGTCGCACCATTCGAGAGTTTGTGGTGGGTGTGATGTTGGTGCCTTCACTGTTTACTTTTTTATGGTTCTCGGTGTTTGGTGGAACGGCGTTAAACGAGGTCATGAATGAGGGCTATATCTCACTGATTGGAGATGTACAAAACAATCAGGCCATCGCGCTGTTTAAGCTCTACGAGATCCTGCCATTAACGTCGATTCTGTCGTTTGTGACCGTCTTGTTGATTGTGACCTTCTTTGTCACCTCATCGGATTCCGGCTCGCTGGTGATTGATTCACTGGCTTCTGGTGGTGCCTTGCATACACCAGTGTGGCAGCGGGTATTCTGGGCCTCATCCGAGGGTATTGTCGCTTCTACCTTGTTGCTGGCAGGGGGCCTGAGCGCGCTACAAACCATGACCATTGTCAGTGCCTTGCCGTTCAGTATTATTATGATTATCTCGGCAATTGGTATGTGGCGAGCCTTGATTATCGAAGGACATCACCAGACCAGTCTTAAAACCGAGGTTCAGCAGCGCTCAGTCGGCGGAAATGGCTTGGGCGTGTGGCGCCGACGTTTGCATGGCCTGGTTAACTTTCCCCAGCGCAGTGAGGTTCAGGAGTTTCTCGACACCACCATCAGTAAGGCTATGCACCGTGTTGAGCGGGAGCTGGTTAAAGAGGGATGGCAGGCTGAAGTTCATATAGATGAAGAGTTCAACCGCATATACCTTGAGGTGATCAAGGAAGATCAGGTGGACTTTATCTATGAAATTCGTTTGATGGAACACGCACTTCCTGACTACGCTTATCCTGAAATGTCTCGCGATGACAATCCAGAGAAGTACTACTATCGCGCTGAGGTGTTCTTGCGCCGTGGCGGTCAGTCTTACGATGTTTATGGACTGGAGCAGCAGGATATCATCAGTGATATTCTGGATCAGTTTGAAAAGCATCTGCACTTCCTGCATATCTCACCGGCTGTATTGCCGTGGCGAATGGAAGAGCACGATGACATGTTGTCTTCGCCACCTGAACCTCCTGAAGAGGAGCCCGGTGTTACTAAGGCCACAGAATAATCCAAGCTATTCATTGAATCACAAACAGCAGCCTGCAGGGCTGCTTTGACTCCAGATTATCGTCAGACTAATTGGGAGATAGGCAGTGAAGGTACAAGCCAAAGCCGCTGTTTTCGGGTGTTTGTTCGCTGCGTTATGCAGCCATTCGGCTTTGTCCGATGACGAAACGGTTGCATTGCTGAAGCAGGAAATCGAACTACTCAAAGCACGTCTGGAGGTTCTGGAGCAGCGTAACAGCTCCATGCCTGCAGTCGAGTCTCTGGATTTGACTGCCGTCTCGGTTCCGCAGCGCAGTGCTGCGGAATCTGCTCTGGAGCAATCCACCTCACAGGAAAAGCCCGAGGAAACAAGTCCCGGTGTGGAAGTGGGGGGCGCACTCAGGTTTAACGTGGTGTATCGCGACGACGTGGAGGCTTCAGAGGGTAAACGAGGTGAAAGCGGCCTTGATGTCTTCAGGCTTAACATTGATGGTGAGCTGAACAACTTTCTTATCTCTGCCGAATACCGCTTTTATTCCTACATGAACACCATCCATCACGGCTGGATTGGTTACGAATTTGAAGATGAAAGCCAAATTCAATTCGGTATCAGTCAAGTACCTTTCGGTATTCTTCCTTATGCATCCCACAATGCCTGGTATGGCGTGCCTTATTACGTAGGGCTTGCTGACGATTATGATATGGGTGTGAAATATCTGCGCCAGGACGGACCCTGGAGCACACATCTGGCGTTTTATAAAAACGAAGAGCTGAATGATGCCAGTAATCCAGACAGGTATTCCTACGACTTGGTGCGTGAAGGCGATCAGCAAAATGAAGAAGTCAATCAGGTCAATGCACGCTTTGCTTATACCTTCGGGCTGGGCAGCAGCTGTGAAACGGAATTAGGCGCTTCGGTCGAGGCGGGTCAGATATACAATAGCGCAACCGATGAGCGCGGTGAGCGCAGTGCCGCCGCGGTGCATATGGATAGCCGTTGTGGACGCTGGAATGTGCAGCTGCAGGGCGGCACCTATCAATACGACCCTGAAGATCCGGTGGGTGTGGATGATCAGGTCGTCCGGCTCGGTGCGTTTGCAGGCACTTATGACATTGCAAGTGACGCCGATATTTGGGTGGCCAACCTGGCTTACAACTTTTCTTCCCCGTGGAAACAAATCGACAGCATAACCTGCTACAACGATTATTCACGTCTCAATAAAGACCTGGATGGTGCCAGTGATTCGCAAATCAATACCCTGGGTTGTGCAATTGGCAGCGGGCCATTGTTTACCTATATCGATTATATTTTGGCGAAAAACATGCCGTTCTTTGGTGGTGGATCCTTGGGTTATGGCGGAGATGACGATTGGGAAAGTCGTCTCAATATTAATATCGGATACTATTGATAACCCCCCCAAACCTATTGGTCAAACACGGAAAGCTATTAGTAAAACACCAAAACCTATTGGTCAAACACTGAAAGCTATTGGTCAAACTCTGAGAGCAACGGGTAAGGCCTGAGAAACTCGTATGGGGCAAATCAAACATTCACAATACTGGACAGATCAATGAGACCATTATTTTCTGCGGCAGTCCTTTTGGTCACGCTGATGTTTCAGCCTACAAGCTGGGCTCAACAAACTTTAAATGTCGTGTCCTGGGATGGCGCCTACGTCAAAAGCCAGATTCTGGGTTTTATTCGTCCCTATGAAGATGAGACGGGCAATAGGGTGAATGTGATCCAGTATACGGGCGGCATTGATGAGATTCGTCAGCAGGTGCGTTCGTGGAATGTCAGCTGGGACGTGGTGGATCTGGAATTGTTTGACGCCATCAGAGCCTGTAACGAGGGCCTTCTTGAACCTGTACCGGTGAACTTGCTTCCGCCAGCTCCAGATGGGACTCCGGCCAGTGAAGATTTCTACGATCTGAGTCATACACGTTGCGGAGTAGGTAATGTCGTGGGCTCGACGGTAGTGAGTTACCGTAAAGATCAGTTCGAAACGGCTCCGGCTCAATTGGAGGATTTTTTTGATACCCGTCGCTTTCCCGGTCGTCGGGGATTGCGTAAGTCACCTATAGGTAATTTGGAATGGGCCCTCATTGCCGACGGTGTAGAGCCCGATAAGGTTTATGAAGTTCTGTCTACTGCAGCCGGCCTGGATCGGGCATTTTCCGTTCTTGATCGTCTTAAGCCCCATGTGGACTGGTGGGAAACGGGTCAGCAGGCAGTGCATTTTCTGGAGTCAGGGCGTGTATCAATGAGTTCTGTGTACAGCGGTCGGGTAGCCGCCGCTGAGGAAAGAGGTCAGCCATTAGCAATCTTGTGGGATCACCAGGTTTGGTATTACGACGTTTGGGGTGTTCTCAAAAACGGCCGCAACGCCGATTTAGCGCATAAGTTTGTTCGTTACGCGACCACGACGCAAAGCCTGGCGGCCCAGGCTAAGTACATCCCTTATGGGCCTATGCGTAAATCCTCGATGCCATTGCTGGATAGAGAATTGAGAGAACGTTTGCCGACCTCAAAAGCACATCTTGAATCTGCAGTGGAGTTGGATGCGAATTGGTGGTCAAAAAATATGGACGCCATTGCTCCGCGATTCGAGCGCTGGCTGACTCGTCCGGTGATGGTGCCGAAAAACCTGCCTCGCTGAAAAGTGGTGCAACGCTATTTTTTAGAAAATCCATTGATCTATGAATCCGCTGCTATACTTTTTGTCATTACAGTAGCTAAGTTATACGCACTAAAGTCATAAAGCGCATTAATGAATCTGTTGTGATACTGCATAGCTCGGTTGTAATAATGCATAGCTCTGGTGAACAGTCGTCTCTAGGATTGCTTTCTACAGAGTTTTTTACTCAAGATCTGTGTTGCGATAAGAGATCGAAGGTTATTTAAGGTTATAGGAGAGATACGATGTTAAAGCGGAGTGCGGTGATTGCTGCTGTCTGCTGCGCTGCTTTGGGGTTCAGCTTGGGGGCTCAGGCTGGAGATCGAGCAGGGCACTGGGAGACAACAGTTCAATTGTTCAACACCTCGTCAGAAAATGTCAAAGGAGATAATGAATCATCCGTTGATATTGATGGCGATATTGGTTTCGGCGTCGGTGTTGCTTACAACATGAGCAACTCTTTGGCGTTTGGGTTTGATTTTAGTTATACCAATCCAGACTACAAAGCCGTCTTCAATACAGATCAAGCCGGAGTTGTATCGGTTGATCATGATATGGATGTTTATACTGGGCAGTTCAGTGCTACCTGGAACTTGATGGACGGTCCGTTTACACCATTTTTCCGTGGTGGCATTGGCTGGACGTATGTGGACTCCAATGTGTCCGATGGTCCCCCAGTTACTGGCTGTTGGTGGGATCCGTGGTATGGCTACATTTGTCAGAATTATTATGACTCTTACGACGATACCAGTTTTTCATACAGCGTCGGTGCAGGTCTCCGTTATGAGTTTGATAACGGAATGTTCCTGAAAGGCAGCGTGAATCATATCGAGATCGATGCCGATAAAGGGTTTGATCCAGGTATTAATTCCGCATTGTTTGAGTTGGGTTGGATGTTGTAACGCATTTGGTTTGGTATGAAAAAAGCCCGAGAGATATCGAGTCTCTCGGGCTTTTTTGTGTCAGGCTGTTTGTTTAGTTGCGACCACAGCCTTCAATTCAGTGAATAGCTCTTAATCTAGTCGGACAGCTTTTCTAGTGCCGCGCGAAGCTGATCTGGAATTGGTGTGGGGCGTTGTGAGTCGCGCTTGACGAAAACGTGGGTGAAGGTGCCTGTAGCGCAGGCTTGGTCTTCGCCTTCTTTAAAGATACCAATCCCGTATTCCACGGAGCTGTTACCCAATCGGTTCACTCGCAAAGCCCCTTCAATTTTCTCTGGATAGGCAATGGCGCTGTGGTAATTGCATTGTGAATTCACCACAAAACCAATGGTATCGCCATCGTGTATGTCCAGACCACCTTGCTCAATCAGGTAGGTATTAGCAACCGTATCGAAGTAGGAGTAGTAGGTCACGTTGTTCACGTGGCCGTAGAGATCGTTGTCCATCCAGCGGGTGGTGATGGGTAGAAAGAAGCCGTAATCGCTGCGGCTTGAAATATCGCTCATGTGTTATTCCTGGTTATTTGTCCGGTTTGTTTGCTAGAAGGCTGATCAGAACGCGGCCTGGTAGATACTCAAGGCGTCGCTTTCGGAGACTTCCCGGGGGTTATTGATGAGCAGGCGTTGCTGCAGCATGGCGTCAGATGCCAGAGTTTCCAGCGACTCTTCGGTGACACCGGCTTCTTTCAGTGTTGCCGGTAAGCCCACGGTTTTGATCAGGTCTTCCAGGTACTGAACCAGTGCATCGGTTTTCTCGCTGTCGCTATTCAGGTTGCTGCCAGGAAGCAGAACGTCGCACAGCTCTGCGTACAGTGCTGCAGCAGCAGAGGCGTTGAAGCGCAGAACGTGGGGCAATACCAGAGAATTGCTCAATCCGTGAGGAATGTGGAAGTGACCACCCAGAGGATAGGCCAGGGCGTGCACCGCCGCGACAGGAGCGTTGGCGAAGGCTTGTCCCGCCATGCAGGCGCCCAGTAGCATGTTTTGGCGGGCTTCGAGGTTACTGCCGTCCTGCACTGCTGTGACGATATTGTCACCCATCAGACGAAGCGCTTCTTTGGCGAGCATGTCGGAATAGGGGTTCTTTTTGTGTGCACTGGTGTAGGCCTCAATGGCATGCACCATCGCATCAATCCCGGTGGCTGCTGTTACGTGTGGAGGCAATCCGAGAGTCAGCTCGGCATCCAGCAAAGCTACATCCGGCAACAGTACAGGGGAGACGACGCCTGCTTTGGTGGTTTCACCGGTGGTAATAATGGCGACGGCGGTTACTTCAGAGCCCGTGCCGGCGGTGGTTGGAATCAATATCAGCGGCAGCCGTTTGCCTTTCACCTGATCGACGCCGTAGATATCGCTTAATTGCTCGTCGGAATTAGCCAGCAATGCAATCAGTTTGGCGGTATCCATGGAGCTGCCTCCGCCGAAACCAATCACGCCGTCGGCGTTATGGTGTTTAGCAACCTCCAGAGCTGCGTGGACGATAGATTCTGGTGGGTCGGCAATGACATCAGCATAAATGGCGTGTTTAAGAGGGCTGGCTTCGATTACGCTTTCCAGCTTGCCCAATAATCCTGCACCGACAATGCCTTGATCAGTGACGATTAGGGGGCGTTGAATCCCCAGGTTTTGGCAGTGGGTTGCAAGAGCCTGAAGGCTACCGGCTTCGTTAATCAGGGTTTTGGTGGTAGTAAAGCTGAAGCTATTCATAGTGTGTTCTCAGGTTGTTCTAACCGTATGGTGCGATGGTGTTGGTGCATCGCTGATTACAGACTGGCCACATTGTGCCAAGTAGCAAAATATATGAAAAATTTATATTGAAAATACTGCTATCATTTGAGTGAATACGCCTGTCGTACATTCATTCGAGTTTCAGGGAGCGAATGTACCAATGGAAATTTTTATCAATGGAAAGTGTAACAAGGGTAAATACCCCAAAAGCGAAAAGCCATGTCTCTGCAATCGTTTGATCTCAATTTATTAAAGACCTTCGACAGCCTGATGGAAACTCGAAGTGTGTCGTTAACCGCTCAGCAGCTGTCACTGACGCAGCCAGCTGTGAGTAACGCGCTGGCGCGCTTGCGACGTCTGCTGGATGATCCGCTGCTGGTACGTACCAAATATGGTATGGAGCCTACGGAGCGGGCGCTTTCGTTGAAAACACCGGTTAAGGAAGGCTTACGCCAGCTGGAGGGAGCCATTCAGCCAACCAGTGCTTTTGATCCTCTGACCAGTAACCGGCGGTTTACCATTGCGGCTCCAGACTTTATCGCTGTGAAGCTGCTGAGTCGGTTAATGCAGCGATGGAAAGAAACAGCGCCACAAGTGACCATTAATGCTCGACATTTAGGTCCTGACACCCCGGAAAAGGGGTTGGAGCAGGGGGCGGTGGATTTGGCGGTCGGACGCTTTCTGGATGTCCCTTCACGCTTTAATCGTCAATCCTTGCGCACAGAGAGTCTGGTTTGCCTGCTGGCTTCTGATCAGGCTCAAGGAAAGGCATCTCTGTCGCTGGAGGAATTCCTGGCGTTGCAATTTGTCTGGGTGAGTAACAGTGGCCGACGGGGGATGGTAGATCACTGGCTGGATCGGCAAAATGTGCAGCGTGAGATTTCCTTGGTGGTCAGTACCTATACCTCAGGAGCGATGCTTGTGGCTGAAAGCCAGTACGGTTTGGTGATCGCGGGCAGCTATGCGGAGTATTTCAGTCAGCGATTGCCGCTGAGTGTGTTGCCGTTAGAGTTTGATCCGGGACAGTTCAGCATTGATATGTTGTGGCATCCGTTTACGGAAGGAGATATGGCTCTGCGTTGGCTCAGAAGTGAAATTCTATGGGCTGCAAGCGCCGATGAAAGCTAGAAGTTACTTTAAGTTGTCGCTTATCGTTACTTGAAGAAGTGTTTGTAATTTATTGAATTTAATAGGAAAAGATATGGTTTTACGTCCTCGTCGTTCAGTGCTTTATATGCCAGGTTCCAACAGTCGTGCACTGGAGAAAGCCAAGGGTTTGTCGGCCGATGCGCTGGTGCTGGATTTGGAGGATGCGGTTGCACCCGATCAGAAAATCGCCGCCAGGGCTCAGGTTGTAGAGGCTGTTAAGGCCGGTGGTTACGGTTATCGGGAAATGGTGATTCGGGTAAATGGCCTGGATACCCAGTGGGCTGAGGAAGACATTCTTGCGGTGGCTACGGCTCCTGTTGCTGCGATTTGCGTGCCTAAAGTGGAGTCTCCTGAGCAGGTTCAGCGAGTTGTTGATCTGCTGGATAAGGGGGGTGCACCAGAGTCGGTCACCGTTTGGGCAATGATCGAGACTCCAAAGGGAGTTGTGAATGTGCAGGCGATTGCTGCCGCACATCCGCGTCTGAGCTTGCTGATGATGGGGACTTCCGATCTGGCCAAAGAGATGCGTGTGCCGCATAC
>NZ_CBFIHX010000007.1:0-57515 GCF_965662505.1 Pseudomaricurvus sp.
AGGCCGTTATCGAACAATTACTGATTGCCCTGCTGGCCAATGGTCACGTTTTACTCGAAGGCCTTCCTGGCTTGGCAAAAACCCGTACCATTAAAATGCTGGCAAAAAACGTAGAAAGTGAATTCAGTCGAATTCAGTTCACCCCGGACCTGCTACCCAGTGACATTACCGGTACCGAGATTTACATTGGCGAAGCGTCTTCAGACAAGTTCCAGTTTCAACCGGGCCCTGTTTTCGGCAATCTGGTACTGGCCGATGAAATCAACCGCGCCCCCGCCAAAGCTCAATCGGCACTGCTGGAAGCCATGGAAGAACGTCAGGTAACCGTCGCAGGGAAAACCCATCCACTGCCTGAGCTATTCCTGGTGCTGGCCACCCAAAACCCCATTGAGCAGGAAGGCACCTATCCCCTGCCCGAGGCACAGATGGATCGCTTTCTGATTCATGTTTATGTGGATTATTCCAGCGACGACGATGAACGCAAGATCCTGCGTCTGGTGCGTGGAGAAGATGCTGGTACCACCACAGAGCAGGCAGGTGAAATTCCCGCGCAGACGATTCTCGATGCACGCAAAGAAGTACTGGACGTACAGGTCTCCGATGCGGTTGAGCGCTACATTGTCGCGATTATCGCGGCAACACGACGCCCAGCTGATTATGCGGATTCGCCGCTGTCACAATGGCTACACGTCGGCGCCAGCCCACGTGGGACGCTGGCACTTGACCGTGCCGCACGGGCTCACGCCTGGTTAGAAGGCCGTAACGCAGCCACGCCAGATGACGTCAAAGCAGTCACCCATGCCTGTCTTCGTCATCGCGTGATTCTGACCTATGAAGCCGAAGCGGAGGGCATCACCCGAGATAAGGTACTCGACGAAGTGTTAACGCAGGTTGCGATTGCATGACCGAGTCCTCTTCCGGGCACAACCCCAACCAAGGCCCCAACCAAGGCCCCGAGCAACGCTCTGATCAACAGGGCGTCTATACCCGGCTGGAAGATCTGGTCGGCATGCGCCATCGCGCTCAAGGCTTCAGCTTCTTACCCAAACAGCCTGTCCACTCTTTACTGGCCGGCCGTCACTCCTCTCGCCTGCGTGGCCGGGGACTCAACTTTGAAGAAATCCGGCAATATCAGGTCGGTGACGACATCCGCCAGATCGATTGGAAGGTGACCGCTCGCACTCGCAAAACCCACAGCCGGGTTTATACCGAAGAGCGCGAACGCACCACGCTGTTGGTGGTTGATCAACGTATTACGATGTTTTTTGGCAGCGTCAGACAAATGAAATCGGTCACGGCCGCCGAAGCTGCCGCGCTGGGAGCCTGGAGAGTTCTGGCACAACAGGACAGAGTCGGAGCATTGATTTTTAATGATTCCGATATCGTCGAAGTGCGTCCCCAACGGAGCCACTCCGCGGTTATCCGAATTCTGCAGGCGATTGTTAAGCAAAACCACGCACTGTCAGTCACTGCAGGAGTGCGCAGCAACCCTCAAATGTTTAATGAAGCGCTGCGCCGCTGCGACAGGCTGGCAAAGCACGACTGTCTGGTGTGCATCATCAGCGATGGCCACGGACAGGATGAAGAAACCCGACATCTGATTACCCGTATTGCCAGACACAACGATATATTGTTCGGCTTTGTCCACGACCCGCTCGAAGGTGAGCTGCCCAATGCCGGGCCACTGGTCTTTGAAGACGGCGAGGATCAGTTGGAAATCGACACCACTCAACGCAGCCTGCAAGAACGCTTTCGCGATGACTTCGCCACTACACGCAGCAGAGGTCGCCGTTTTCTGCTCCAGCGCGAAACACCGGTCATTCCTCTGAGTACCGCCGAAGAAGTGACCGATCAGATCCGTCGACGATTGGGTGTACGTCCACGATGAAGAGCAATCCTACCGGTCTTGACCAACTGCACGACATCATCACGGCTGCACCTGCGCCCTGGTGGCCACCCGCACCGGGCTGGCTTTGGTTACTGGCAATCGTCACAATCCTGCTTATAGGCGGATGCATTTGGGGAATTATTCACTATCAGCAGAACCGCTATCGCCGGGAAGCATTGGCAGAATTGGCTCAACTGGAATCGAACGCGGCACACTCTCAGTATCAACACTCTCAGCATCAACACACCACTCTGTGTGGCATGTCCACATTGTTGAAACGGACTGCTGTCACGGCCTTCCCTCGCCCTGAGGTCGCCACCCTCACAGGACCTGCCTGGTTTGCGTTTCTGGATAGCACAGGCAACACACGCTTTTCGGAGGGTTTGGGAAACAAGCTGGAGTCGGTGATCTATCAGATTACGGATCAACCGCTGCAAGCTTCAGAAATTACAGCGCTGATTGCCGAGATCCGCATCTGGATTCGCCAGCATCAACAAGCCAATGATCCGGCCAAGTCCGGAACGACAGATACAACCGCCTCAAAACAGGAGGCTGCGTGAACAACCTGACACTTGCACACGCCTGGGTTCTTCTGTTGCTACCCCTGCCGCTTCTGGTCTGGTGGCTGGTACCGCCGCACCAAATGCCCCGTCGCGGTCTGGTGGTGCCCTTTCTGCCACGCCTCGCAGCGATGGTGGGTCACGATCCCAGCCACGGCGCGACGGTGACGCAAGGTGGCGTTCTGCGCTGGCTAACCGTAATCTTTTGCTGGCTGTGCATTGTTCTCGCCCTTGCCCGTCCTCAATTGATTGAACCACCCATGAGCAAAGAAATTCCGGTTCGGGATTTACTGTTGGCGGTAGACCTTTCCGGCTCCATGGAAACCCAGGATTTCACAAACCCACAGGGGCAAGTGGTTGATCGGCTTTCGGCCGTTAAAACCGTATTGGATGACTTCCTGGCCAAACGTCAGGGCGACCGCGTCGGGCTGATTTTGTTTGGCAGTGCGGCTTTTGTACAAGTGCCCTTCACCGAAGATCTTGATGTTTGCCGCCAACTGCTTGAAGAAGCACAAGTACGCATGGCAGGCCCACAAACCGCTTTTGGCGATGCCCTCGGCTTGGCCATCAATGTGTTCGACCGCAGTACCGTCAAAGAGCGCGTTTTAATTGCCTTAACGGACGGCAACGACACCACCAGTCAGGTTCCACCAGACAAGGCCGCCCAGATAGCCAGCGACAAAGGCATTGTGATTCACACGGTCGCTGTAGGCGATCCCAAAGCCGTGGGCGAAGACGCCTTGGATGAAACCACACTCAAACGTGTCGCATCGAGTACCGGAGGAATCTACTCCCACGCCTCCAGCGGAAAAGAACTGCAATCCATTTACGATCAGCTGGATCAAATTGAAACCCGCAAGGTACAGACAATTTCCCATCGTCCGCGTCGCGATGTGTACTGGTGGCCGCTGGTGGCTTGCCTGGCGGCTTCCATGCTGTACCTCTCTGCAGGGTTGTTACTCACGTTGCGAAACACAGAGAAAACACCTCCAGAAAACGGCTCTCGCTCCTCATCCTCTCACTCCTCCTCTTCTCCATCTTCTGCTTCGACGCTTAACTCAGTGGCTCCAGCAGGTATCCTGCCGTTTGCCTTTCATTTTATTCGCCCTGAATGGTTGCTAGCGCTGCTGCCCGCCGCTTTGCTGTGGTGGCTGTTGCACCGACAGACTGAAACCCAGCGCGCCTGGCGCGGTATCATTGCGCCGCAATTACTGGATCATCTTTGGGGAGGACAACAAAAACAATCCCGCTTCGGCCCCCTGGAATGGGTCGGTCTCAGCTGGCTAATTCTCATACTTGCCATCGCCGGTCCCAGCTGGAAACACGTCCCCTCGCCTTTCGCCGATGACACCGCCGCACTTGCTATCGTCGTCAAGGTGTCTCCCTCTATGGAAACCGAGGATGTGCAACCCAGTCGACAGGAAAGAGCGACACAGAAAATTCACGATTTGCTGAAAATACGAGGCACCGCCAAGGCGTCTTTGATTGCTTACTCAGGAACCGCCCACAGCGTGATGCCAGCCACTGAAGACGCAGGTATTATTAATTCTTTCGCCCAATCTCTGACGCCACAGATCATGCCGCAAGACGGTGATGCTGCCGCCAAGGCCTTACAATTGGCAGATCAGACACTCGAGGCCGCTGGCGGAGGCTCTATTCTGTGGATTACCGACAGCATTGCTCCCGAGCAAGCTCAAGCGCTGAATCAGTGGCGACGGTCTTCGAGCACTGAAGTGCGGCTCTTGCCGCCCTTATTACCCGGTGATGAGCTAGATACATTAACAGACACGGCCCGTGCGGTAGACGCCAAGCTCGTCTCCTTGACCGCGGACGATTCGGATGTACAAAACCTGGCCAGTGCCGCCAAATTTGCTGACATCAGCGGTGGTTCAAACGATACCCGCTGGGCAGAAAGCGGTTACTGGCTCACCCCCATTCTTGCCCTGATGTTACTGATGTTTTTCCGTCGTGGCTGGATGGTGTCTATGGAGCGTCGGGCATCATGAACGCTTCCCTGCTTTTCCAATCCCGAAAAAAACTGGCAATCATCGTCAGCTTACTGATATTGGCCATACTGGCTTACGGCACCTGGAGCAACCCCAACTTTTGGTTCAGCGCCGACCAACGTGGTGATCACCTGATGTCTGAAAAGCACTATCAGGATGCGGCAAAAACCTACACCGATTCATGGCGCAAGGGTGTTGCTCAGTACCGCTACGGTGACTTTGAGGATGCCGCTCACACCTTTGCCAGAGTCCCCGGTGCCACGGGTGCTTTCAATCAAGGCAACTCTTGGTTGATGCACGGTAAATACGATGACGCGATTAAGAGCTACGACCGCGCCCTGGGTTTTAAGCCCCACTGGAAAGAAGCGGAAGACAATAAAGCGCTGGCCATCGCACGTAAAAAACTCATTGATGATGCCGGCGAAAATCGCGATCAGGAATCCGCCGACGCTTACGACCCGGATGAAACCATTGCCGATCAAAAAGGCGACGACAAAGAGCGCAAGCCCAAAGATTTGAGCGCACAGGACCTTTCAAACTCCGATTTGCGAGCCAGCTGGCTGCGTCGCGTACAGACCACACCAGCTGATTTCCTCCGCGCCAAAGTCGCCTGGCAAGCTGCGCACACCGAGCAGGATAACCAGACTCCTCAGGATGAGGACGAAACACCATGATGCTAGCAAGACCTGCAACCCAACCATTGAGCGCACTGCTGATATTGAGCGTACTTCTAATGTTTTCATTAACGCACACGGTCGCTGAAGAGGCTGCCGCACAGGCTTCAACAACTCAGCATGCGCCAAAGGTCACAGCAAAATTATCCACCACAGGTACCGTCTGGGTTGGGCAAGCCGTTTCAATGCAAGTCTCCATTGCCGCTCCTGGCTATTTCGACAGTTCGGTGAGTTTTGACATCCCGGATCCACAAGGGGTACTGCTGATGCCCCCAGCGAGTCACCCGGTGATAAGCACGAAAGTTATCGACGACGTCCGCTATACCGTACAGCAATACGAACTTCGGGCTTGGTCTATGCGCGCAGGTCAGCAAACCATCCCTGCCATCAACGCCCGCTTCTCCTTCAAACCCAGCCCCCTCGACACGGACGGAATACCCGCGGAAGTCACCATACCGTCTCAGCCCTTCTCGGTGAAAAAACCACCAGGAGCCGAACAACTAGGCACTGTCATCAGTGCGCGCAACCTTAAATTTGAAGAAAACTGGAGCCCGGAACCCGGTGAAGACACAGTGAAAGCCGGCACCGCTTTTACCCGCACCATCACTTTCACCGCACCCGATGTTCCGGGCATGATCTTCCCACCGTTTCCGGCTGACGAGATCGACGGCGTGGGCGTTTATGAAAAAAGGCAACTGCTGGACAGTGACAATCGCGGCACACTGGTGGGAGTACGCAAAGACAAAATTACCTACCTGTGCCAACGGGCCGGACAATTTGTCATTCCGGAAACTCGCTTCACCTGGTTTGATCTCGACACAGAAGAACTCCGCACAGAAGTTTTGCCGGCAAGAACGCTACACGTAAAAGCCAATCCGGCGATGGCTTCTGCGGGCACTTCGGAGCAGGCTGGAATCAGTAACCCTCTAAGAAGTGCAGCATCCAGAAACACATTAATTGGCGGAGTCGTAGTTTTGTTGCTGCTTGCGGGTGTGTTGTATTTTGCCAGCAGAAATCGACGTGTACGTGCTGCCATTAAACGTGCAGCCATCCCGTTTCAGGCGGTTCACTTACAGCCTCTGAATCCTACTGAGAGAAAATCGGGAAGCCGTGCCGAAGCATAAGAAGCTGGATCAGAAAAACACAAAGAAAAGAAAGAATAAGGAGTAGGCAGCCAGAAAAGCTGCCAGATAGAGGTTCAGCCCGGCGTCATCCCAAAAAGTCTTTTGCCAGCTGATTAAATTCCGCAGGCTTCTCTGCGTGTAGCCAGTGACCACAACCTTCCAGTGTTTTAATCTCAGCCCCGGGGGTAAAGCGATTAATCTCTGTTCGATAAGCGTCTACCACATAGTCTGAGCTTCCACCCCGGATATAGAGACAAGGCCCATCGAAAGCCTGTTGAAACTCCGGTGCACAGCGTATGACCTCATAATTTGCTTTAAGCCCGTCAAGGTTACAACGCCACTGATAGCCTCCTTCAGCAGAGCGCACCAGATTCATCAGCAGAAAGCTGCGTATCCCGGCCTCTTCAATGTATTCGCTCATTACTTTGTCGGCTTCAGAGCGGCTTTTGATCGTTGCCGTATCGACAGCGTCGAGGGCTTCCAGAATCAACTGGTGATGAGGTTTGTAATCGACAGGCGCAATATCAGCCACCACCATACGATTGATTCGTTCAGGCATTATCTGTGATAACTGCAGTGACACCTTGCCGCCCAGCGAATGTCCGAGCACATCCACTTTATCCCAACCTTTGGCATCCAACAGTCGAATAATATCTTCTGCCATTTCAGTCTGAGTCATGGAATCCGCATGGAAGGAACGACCGTGATTGCGCAGATCGACCAGACCGACTGGACGATCCTCAAACCCACGGGCAATGCCCATCAGGTTTTCAGACGCCCCAAACAAGCCGTGTATTAACAACAGCGGCTGACCGGAAGCTCCGGAAAACTCATCGCGGCAATAGATTAATTCAGACATAGGACTTTTCTTCGCTTCTAAACTGGCTTTTCTATAACGAACCCATCAACCAGACAGGCTGTACGTTTTAACTGTCTCGCTGAAACACTGCCAGAGGATGAGTCGTAGTTATCCCCATACGGACTCGATCACCAATGGCCACATGATTTTCGTGACTGACCCTAACCTTCAACTGGGTACCGTCATCCAGGTTAACCGCATAGAGGCGGGAACCACCTTCGTAGCGTACCCACTCCACCACACCATTACCGTCAGGTGCCAAAATCAGGGACAGATCGTCCGGACGTAACAGCAGGTCAACATCACCACTGGCACCATCGATAGCGACGGCCGGAGCTACGCCTAGTGCCGTCGACACCTGATTAATCTGCTCCATGTGAGCAGGAAGGAAGCTGGCCTCGCCTAAAAAACGGGCCACAAAACGATTCGCAGGCTCACTGAAGCAGGTCTCTGGTGTATCCAGTTGATCCAGCACGCCACCATTGAGAATACCCACTCTGTCACCCACCGACAGGGCTTCCTCCTGATCGTGAGTCACCCAGATCGCTGGTACTCCAGCGGCTTTCAAGGCATTGCGAATTTCCCAGCGCAGGCTGTCTTTGAGCGCCGCATCCAGATTGGACAAGGGTTCATCCAGCAGAATAAACGACGGTTCATGAGCCAGAGTACGCGCCAGTGCGACACGTTGTTTCTGTCCACCCGACAACCTGCCCGGTTTTGCCTGACGAAAAGCGTCCAACCCCAGCAGCTTGATCCAGTGATCCGCCAGAGAACTGTCCCTCAGACGGAAGTTCACATTCTGTTCAACCGTCAGATGAGGGAACAGGGCAAAGTCCTGAAACACCATACCCACATTGCGTTTTTCAGGTGGCACCATTTTCGAAGGTGTTGATTGCCACTTTCCCAGTTGAATCTCTCCTCCGGAAATCGGAACCAAACCCGCCAGAGCTTGCAGAATGGTGGTTTTGCCACAACCTGTGGGGCCAACCAGCATCAGCACTTCATCTTCGGCCAATGACAAATTCAAGTCATTGACCACACGAGTCGAACCGTAGTTCACGGACAGATTACTAACCTTCAACATTAATGGTGCCGATCCTCTGTAACATCAAATTCCGCCCGCCGCTCGCCAGACAACATTAGCGCCAGACCCAATGCGGACATAAGCACCAATATTAAACCGGGGATCGCCGCACGGCCAAAATAACCCGCCTCATACACTCGCCACAAGTAAGTGGCCAGAGTTTCAAACCCTGTGGGACCAAGCATCAAAGTGGCTGGAAGCTCACGCATCGCCTCAAGAAACACCAGAGCAGCACCCGCAACCATGCCTCTCAGGGTTAAAGGCAAGGTCACTCGCTGAAAAGCTTCTCGAGGGCTGGCACCCAATAATCGCGCAGCTTTCACCAGGCTAGGATCCAGCCCCTCTGCCGTAGAACGCACGGAACCCACCGCTAAAGGCAGGAACCGAAGAACATAGGCTATGACCAATAATCCTAGCGTCTGATAGAGAAACGGTAACTGCAGGCCGATATAGACCAGTGCCGTCCCCATCACGATACCCGGCACCCCAAATCCCAAATAGGTAACCCGCTCCATCCAACGGCCAGCTCGCCCGGCAATTGCCGCAAGAGCGACGGGTATCGCCAGAATGACCGCAAACAGTGCCGCCAACAAAGAAGCATGCGTGGAGTTCCAGGCGTAGCTGAAATCAAACCCGCCCGTTCCCTCTCGCACTAACCAAACCCCGAAGACCAACAGTGGCAATGCGATCGCCAGTAAGGTGACAGGAGTGATCAGCAAAAACATTAAGGCTTTTTGCCAGCCATCAGGCCACAGAGACAGGTGTCGACCAGGCTTCTCCTGATTGCCTTTCACTCTGGATTCAAGAAACAGTACCAGCCCCACAATCACCAATAATTGCAGCGATAGCATGGCGGCCTGGCTCAAACCAAATGCGTTGTATTCGACAAAGATCACCCGGGTAAACGTATCCAGACGCATAATCGCTGGTGTACCAAAGTCTGACAGAGTGTACAGAGCCACCAATGAGGCGCCTGCGGCAATCCCGGTAACCGCGCGAGGCAACACCACTCGCCAGAGACAGGCAGCCAGAGACATGCCCAGAGTACGGGCCGCATTCACCAGACTGGTATCCAGACTGAGCAGCGAGGCACGGGTGGTTAGCATCACAAAGGGGTAAGAATAGAGAGTCATCACCAACGTCGCACCGGCCAGACCATTAATCGACGGCGTCGGGATTCCCAACAGGTTATCGATCTCACCACCGGGGCCAAAAGCCGCGTACAGTGTAAAAGCGCCTATATAGCTGGGCATGGCCAGTGGTGCCGCCAGAATCACCAGCCATAGCTTGCGCCAGCGAACTTGTACGTAGGCAGTGATTAAAGCAAGGGGAACACCGATCAGTACTGACCCCAGAACCGTCAGAATCATTAACAACAGGGTATTGGTAAGTACCTTCAGGTTGTGCGCATCGAACAGCTCAGCTGTGTCGGAAGCCAGCCCGATCAACACCCCCACTGGCACCAGTGCCAACAAGGCAATAATGAATGCCAGCGGGTAGGACTTTGGCCAACGGGTCATAAAACGCCAACGCTGCGCATCAACTTAAGGGTTGGACGCAAATCCGCCAACTGGGTCAGATCCACTTTGGGTGGAGAAATGGTATTCAGAGCGGGCAACCCTTCTGGCAGCTTAACGCCATTCACGAGTGGAATTTCGTAAGCTTCAGTTGCCAGGTAAGACTGGACTTCTTTGGTCAACAAATAGCGAATGAAGTTGACCGGCAGATCACCCTCACTCAGCGCCAGAATACCCGAGGCATTTACCAGACAACCGGCATCGTTTCGGGTGAACGCCAAATCGACCTTCGCATCGGGCTTGCCAGACTTTAACCGCAAGGTGTAGTAGTGATTGGCAAAGCCCACATCTACTTCTCCACGCTCCACCGCCATAACAACACCCAATTCACCGGCGTATTTGGTGGCATGCTCGTTAACTCCTTTCAGCCAATCAGCGGTGGCCTTCTCGCCTTCCTGTAATCGCATGGCGGTGACAAACGATTGGAATGACGCGTAAGCCGGAGCCCAACCGATAGACAGATCACTGTCCGCCAGTGCCATGACACTGTCTGGGATCTGATCAGCCGTTAAACGATCGGTGTTATAAGGCAGAGTACGGATACGGCCTGTGACCGGAGTCCAGTCCGGGTATTGAAATCCGGTCTTAAGCTGAGACGTCAAATCCGCCGGTAATGCTCGAGTCAGTCCCGCATCGCTCACCAGTCCAATGGCTCCGGAATCCACCGCCCAAAAGACATCGGCACGACGTACACCGGCTTTGGCCTCTGCGACAATGGAGTTAGCCAGAGCCGCAGTTGCACCTCGGCGAACCTGAAGATTCAGTTTGGGGTTGCGCTTACGAATGGCGTCGAGGACGTTTTCGTAGAGTCCACCCTCACCACGGCCGAGATAGAGCGTAATATCGCCTTCCAAAGGGGGCAATTGCTCGACTGATATAGCGTTTCCGTGATCGCCAGGAGTACTGCTCTGAGTGCTGTCGTCGGCGAGACTGCGACTGACAGCCAGCGGCAAACTGCCGAGAGCTCCAGCCGCAGCCAGAGCCTGTATAAAGCTTCTGCGCTGCAACTTAATATCCTTACGGTTTAATGCTTAACCGATTTAAAAAACGTCTTTACGGTCTTTTTCTGCTTCAAGTAACAGGGCTTTGGCTTTATCCAGCTTAGCCTGCATCGCACTGACCACCTGACGTACATCGTCAACACTGGCGTCGCCGCTCAATGCCTGTGGCAGGGTTACATTGAAGTCTTTCTCCAAATCTTCCACCAAGTGAGCATCTTGCTCAATTAACGCACCTTCTACACCTTCAAAGCGCTGCAGGTACGTATCGTGGACAATGGTGGTAGCCGCATCAGGCAATTTCTCTGCGTATTTGGCAACAACACGATCCAGACGGTGTTTAATATCTTCCAGAGTTTCAGGAGCGGTGGTAGGCTCAACTTCAGTTGTCTGAATTTTGTTCAGCAAGCCCTTCTGCTGATATTGGGCCGCGAGTTTAACCGCACCCAGCGCTTGCCACAATGCCTGGTCTAATTTGGCCTGCTCAGCACGTACTTTTTCAATCGATGCTCCGCCATCAATGGCCTGTTTCACACCATAGATGCCCTGCCAGATTGAGGCATAAACAGGAACATAATTGGTTTCAATAGCAGAGTGAAAATCCACTTCTTCCCAGAACTCAATCATTGAATCTGAGTGAGCGGCTTTCTGACCCTTCTCTTCATAGGTATCGACGACACCGTCATACTTGCCAACCAGCCAATTAACTTCTTCTGTATATTGACCCAAGTGGTCCTGTAAATGGTTTACATGGTCACCGATGGCGCCATTGGCAGCAGCCTGCCCTGCCATCAATAAGGTACACAGCCCCGCGATAAGACCTGCTCTGCGATGTTTTTGAACGATTAGTTTCTTGACGACAGATTGCATAACGATTCCCTCGTTGAGATTTGATGCGAAATGATACTTATTATCAGCAAATGGGTAAAGCAGAGAGTGGGGAATCTGCAACTTCTTTACTCTCTGCAATTGTTTATCTGTTACTACCGGATGAGACCTTATCGCGTCGGACGGGGAATTCCCCGCTCGCGAAACAAGGTCGTAGAGCGAATCGTGATATCGCTCTGGAAGGCTTTTTCGTAATTCACATCTAACACATAGGCCTTGGCTTTCAGACGAATTGACAAGCGTTCAGCTACCTGTACTTCTTCTACCGAGAATGTCACCGGCTTTTTTAGGTAGGCATAGCGACTGGTCACAATCACCTGACGAACAATATCCTGTGCCGCCTGAATATCCGCATCCAGAGACAGGTGAAAGTCGGTCACCACCATCATATCCATCGCACCCAGATTACCTGAAGCCACCACATCGGTGATAAAGCGGGAATTGGGGATGGTGACAATATTGTCGTCCAGGGTTTTCAATCGAACGGTACGCAGGGTAATTGCCATAATTTCCCCGTAAACATCATCGAAGGTAACCCGGTCGCCCACCTGAAAGGGTCGGTCGAATAAAAGAATCAGGCCCGACACCAGCGAAGCTGCCACATCTTTCATTGCAAAACCAAACGCGACCGCCGCCGAACCACCCACCGCGATCATGAATTCATGAGGTGGCCGCAGCACTCCTACCACCAACACCACGCCACCCACAATATACAACGTAAAACTCAGCAGCGTGGACAGCTGCATAATGGCGAATCGTCGAGTCGGAAAACGAGCCATCAACCGGGTCATAAACTGACGAATAAACCAGTTAACCATCCACAGGAAAAAGATCGAAAAGATCAACAGTACCAGAGTGCTCGTATTGAACATCTCCGAAAATGCAGCCAGCTCTTGTGTTAGGTTATCGTCATTCATGCAGCAGGTTCTTCCTGGCTAATAGCTTCATAATAGTGGGAAACCACAAAGGGACAATCCGATAGCGGCGATTCTCAGAGCGCTGGATAAACCCTGCGTCGTACGCAGTTTTCAATGCCGTGCGCACGACCCTTTCCGGCAGAGCAGTAGCTTCCACCAATTCATCACTGGTCATATTTTCGTGAATCATAATCGCAGCATAAACAAAGTGCAGGTCGTTGCTCAGTTGTTCCAACCAGCCACCGGACACCTCTTCAGGAATGCCTACCACTGCGAAATTTCCATCCAGCCGTACGGAAGTCAACCACAAGCGAAGCGCGAGCATCGGGTTGCCGAGACAATCGTCCCACAACAGACTGAAATAGAGTTGCTCTGCGTTTCGAATATTGCCTGCCTCTGGTCCTCGAGTGGTTAACAGAATTTCGTCATATCGGATTTTGTAACCACTGAGATGATTTCGCGACAGAATCAGCGAACGCACATCGTTTTGCGTCCAGGGTCTCGCCACTTTTACATTGCGAAACTGATAATCTTCCCCATAGATATTGCTCAAGTAAGCCCAGCTCTGATTGTTCATAACAACCGCCCAGAACACATTCTCGACTCGGGCATTGATCAGACTCAACAGCGTCTCCCAACCAATCAGTCCCCCCACCCGACGCAGAAAAAGATTCTGAGCATTATCCAGAATGATCAACGTCGGCTGTCTCTCGGCGTCCGTCCGTACCAGCGCTGAGGGCCCGGCCTCAAGATCGGTATTCAGCGCCTCCCCAACAAGCGTAAGCACCCCCTCTTCGCTAATGGTCTTGGCCGGAACCTCAACCACGTTCACCGCCACATCTGGGTGTTCTTCGGCCATGTTTTGCTGTAAACGATGCAGAACGCTGGATTTTCCAGATCCTCGCGCTCCGGTTAACAGTAACGAATTTTCACAGGATTTATCGGCGACCCACATGTCCAGACTTTTGCGTACCCTTTCATAGAGTCCGGAATCGATAAACGGTATCTGACCCTGGACGTCATTCAGAAACCAGCGCTCGTAATCTTCTTTCGAGACCGGATCGGATTTCTCTTCCTGCTGTGACGCATCGGAAGCAGCCCGCAACTTGAAACTGCGGGCAAATACCTTGCGATACCAGTCGTAATCAAACAGCGCTTGATGCAGAAAACTGCCCAACAGCGCCAACAGTAACGGCGGCGCTGCGACCGGTGCCACCAGCAAAAACAGACGCTCACCCAGCAACGTCTCAATAAGATTGTCACACCGGGATGGCAGAACGGATTTCAACGCATTGATAAAGTCCTGGCGGCGAGTGCGCAGTAACAACCCAAGAGCCAACAGAACACCAAAAATGCTGAACCAATGACAAAGATCCAATAGTTTCGAAGGCCCAACACCAAGCTCGACAAAGTCCTCCACCAGCAGTGGTAATACCGCCACTGCGGCAGCGCCTCGGGCATGGTTTTGCACCTGCTTGAGCTGCTCTTCATTCAGAAAGCTGCCGGCCTGCTGGATAATCCGCTGTAGCAGCCACTCTCCCGCCAGGTAAATCAACCCGTAGAGAATGAACAACCGCGCTAATGGAACCAGCGAATTCAACAGAGGCAGATGGTAATAGGTAAACAACTGATACAGCAGGTGCAAACCCAGCAACCCCACTAACCAGGGCAGTAGCAACGGCAACCCGGCGGTCACTCGACTGAACTGTGATGCCAACCGCCGCTTGCGGCTCCAGTGTGCGAACTGGCTTTGTAGCTTGGCCGCTGGAGCCTCAAGGTTTTGCGCAATGATGACCAGTAAAAAGAAGCCCAAAAAACCCAACAGATACGCGAAGCCCTTTATCCAGCCCCGAAAACGGGAGCTGCCGGTGTCGTCGCCGCTATAGTTGAATCGAGTATCCGCTATCAGCCATGACAGGCGATTGAGAAACGCCTCGCCTTCATCTACCAGCAACCCCTTTCTGTCCCTCTTGTCCACCTCAAGAAACACTTCATGGCGCTCACGCCACAACCAGGCCCGCACGTCATTGAAGGCATTGCGCTGCACCATTGCATCAAAGTTCGCCACCTGAAAATAGTCACGACTCAGGGCCTCTTCTTCGGCAGAAAGCTCATCCAGGACCTCCTCCGCAGGCAAATTGGCCGACGGATTAAGCTCGAAAGAACCTCGCCACAAGGCCAGCAGATCAGCAATTCTGGCCGGAGTCACCTGCCGATAGCTGGAGAACAACAAATCGAAGAACTCACGCCGCTGGTCACTGAGCTGAAGTTGCACGGCAGCGCTGTTTTGGCGAACTTTCTCAGCCATCCCAGTGGCTGAATCCAGCCCCAAAAGCAGCGCTTGGTCGTGCCGCAACAGGCGCTGTCGTGACTCCCATACACTCAGCAGGATATCTCTCAGTGGTTCGGGTAACTCCGCCCAACTCTTCTGATGTCTGAGCAATCGCTCCCGCGCCTTGATTAAAGCATGACGAGAAGCGTGATATTGCTTCTGCAACGCTGGACAATCGATCTCTTCAGGCCACGCCTGCAAGCTCACTTCGGAAATCGGCTCGGGCAGAGCTTCCTCCAGTGTCAGGTCGGATGACAATTGATCGGTATAAATAGATGCATAGACGGCTTGTCGAGCCTCAAGATTCGCCAGATCCTGCTTTAACGACTGCAATAAGACCAATTCATCACTGCATCCTGGGATCACTGCAACACGTGGGGACTCAGGAGGGGGGACTATGGAAGGCTCCGCTTGCTCGGGCGGAGAGGAAACAGAAGGCGCATCAACTGACGACGCAGCAGGTTCAGAGCTGGAGGGCTCAACAGCACTTTGTGAGTGCACCAATAGTGGGATCAGGCAACACACCGCCATAACCGTGAGGGTTCTTATAAAAGCCATGCAACTCCTGAATATACGGCCGAGCCGTTCCGTTTTCGGGTATGGCATCCGCTATGGCGTGAGCCCCTGACCTGATAGTAATTATAGACACTGGAGTTATTACCACACACGATATTGCAGGGATCTTCTCAGAATACTTCTTTATTGATGGCGTTTCATTCTCCCCATCCCCGAGGCTGTATCAACTGCCACATCAGAGCTCGCCGCTGGGCGCCAAGTGCTTATTTACGACTTAACAGAAGCTTCAAATGAAAGGCTAGCACCGCGAAACGAATCGCAAAAAGCAATAACACACGCCACTCAAAGGCGATTGGTAAAGATTATGCTATTTTGAAGGGTACACAAGCCTGAGCTCATAAACCCAACAGGAGAAATCTGTTATGTCGCGCTTCCAACGTTTATACCGTTCCACACACAATAAAACCCGGCTATTTTTTTTCGCCCTGACCTCAATAACAATACTTCTCAGCGCCTGTGATTCCGACAAACAAGCAACACCAACCACTCCCGAAGATACGCCGTCGACTTTGTCAGACAACGCACCGGAGCGTGATTACAGCGTTACAGACGACAGCGGAGAAGCGAGCGAAATGGCACAATTCAGTCTGGTCGATTTAGCGATAGCCAATGTTGAACCCACCAAAAATTACAATGCCGCAGGCACCGTTCGCTTCTATCCATCCGAAGATCGAGACGTTATGGTTGTGGAAATCGATATCTCCGGAGTGGAACCGGGCAAGCATGGTTTCCATATTCACGAAATTGGCGACTGTTCAGCGGAAGACGCCTCATCCGCTGGCGGTCATTTCAATCCCTATCAAAAAGATCATGGCAGTCGAGATGATGTTGAACGTCACCTGGGCGACTTGGGCAATGTAGAAGCCGATGATTTGGGAGAAATTAAAGCACAGCTAGAATTCGAAGGGCTCGCTTTCTCAGGGCCCGCCAACATCTTGCACAAAGCTGTGGTGATTCACGAAGAAGCGGATGACCTGACTACCGACCCGGCGGGCGATGCTGGTAACCGAATTGGTTGTGGTGTTATTCAGAGAAATCCTGACGTTTTGGCAGACCCCCAGTAGCCAGCGGAATAACTTCCAAAATGATAAACGCCTTATCAATTCTTCGGCAATATTGACATGATGGTCGTGGAAATTTATTTGGAGACACCCTCAACAGAATAAAAAAACAGCCCTATGCTGTTTTTTTATTCGACATCACGACACTGACACACATTAATGACTTTAGTTACTTTTCTGACTATCCTTTGGGAATTGCCCACTCAAATAGCTCGTATTTATGAATTTCAGCACAGCTAATCACTCAGTCCTCCGCATTTTCAAGACCACGGTGCAGCTGCTCTTGCTCTTCTCTGTTTCAGCCAGCACAACTGCTGAAATCAAAGGCATAAACCTCACAGCTCTGAAAAAGCTGAATGCGTCCGGCGCCGAGGTAAGCGGACTGGTAATAGACCTTCCTGAAGGAAAAGTATTAGCAGAATTCAATTCTGATCAGCGTTTGGGAGCTGCGTCACTGAGTAAACTGCTCACTTCTGCTGCGGCACTCAAAAAATGGGGCCCAAGGAAAACATTCCTCACTCGTATCGTGGGGCCCGCGCCACGCCAAGGCATCGTACATGGCGACATCTCTTTTGTCGGCGGAGGTGATTCCGCTCTTGATACCGGTGGTATCTGGCAATTAGCAGCCCAGCTCTCAGAACTGGGTATTCTTCAAGCTCAAGGGAACCTTGTGATTGATCAGTCATTATTTGGTCAAGTTCCTTGTCAAAGTGAAGACCGCTGTAACGCAACAGAAAAGGGTCTAAACTCTTATGATGCACCGCTGTCTTCAGCGGGAATCAACTTTGCCACTTGGTGCGTGGATATTTCACCAGCCCCTCAATCCGGATCACCTGCCAATACCCGGCTGTGTCAGCTGGCACTCCCAGACGTTGAAATTACAGGCCAGATTGACACGGTAGCCCGTGATGCCGGTTTTGTTCATGTTTCCCGAAAAAGCAAAGATAACGTCGATAAACTCCGAGTGTCGGGAAAAATTAACAAAGGTCATCCTGGCTTTCAATTTTATCGCTCCGTAAGCAATCCGCCATTACAAACGGGTCTGGTCTTTCGCGAAGTTTTAAAACGAGTCGGCATCACCATCACCGGTGACATAAAGATCCAGTCGAGCCCCACTGCTCAAAACTTAAATACTCTGGCTAAGCTTGAAAGTGCTCCATTGGCCGAGCAATTGATCAGCATGATGATCTACAGCAACAACTATATGGCGGATGTAATCACCCTAAATCTTCTTGCAGAAACACCGGGACAGCCCCGCCCGCTCACACTAAAAGACGCTGGGCAAAAGCTGCTTACAATAAATTCTTTGCATGATGGCGGAGATAACACGCTGATACTGAACAGTGGCAGTGGGCTGACACCTGAAAACTCACTGTCAGCCTCAGACATTGTGTCTGTGTTGAAAAGCATGTACCTACGAACCGATCTATTCCCGGCCTTTGTTGGATCATTAACGGTACCGGAGTTTTCTCGATCAAACTTTTATCGAAGCCGTGACCCAGAGTGGCGTGCGCGTATCGCGACCAAAACAGGTACCATGAACGACCCTGTTTCGATATCGGGTCTGGCGGGCTATTTCCGCAAAAAAGATGGTAACTGGGGTGCCTTTGCCATATTAATCAACGGTACTGAAGAGCGCCCTCGAGTCCCCTATGGAGCCCGCACCCAAGCCGTCAAGGAAACCGTTAGACAGATACTGAAACAGTATTAATCCAGACGGTTTGACCAATCCAAGCTCAGCCTGCACACTCATAAAACACTCTTCATGGAATAGCAGGCAATACCATGACCAACACCCGCATTGAAAAAGACAGTATGGGTGAACTGGAAGTCCCAGCCAACGCCCTCTACGCCGCTCAGACCCAGCGTGCAGTCAATAATTTTCCTGTCAGTGGCGAAACCATGCCCGCGGCTTTTATTCGCGCTCTACTACTGGCAAAACACGCAGCAGCAATAGCCAATACGGAACTTGACCAAATCCCAAAGAAAATGGGAGATGCCATCTGTCAGGCAGTTGATCGACTGTTGAATGAGGACTTCATGCAACACTTCCCGGTGGATGTCTACCAGACCGGTTCAGGAACAAGTTCCAACATGAACGCCAACGAAGTACTGGCCACCCTGGCCAGCGACATTTACGGCGAGGAAGTGGGCGCCAACGACCACATCAACTGCGGCCAAAGCAGCAATGACATCATCCCTTCCACCATTCACATCAGCGCCGCCCTGGAACTGCACAATAATCTTTTGCCCGCCTTGCAGACACTGGTCAGTACCATTCGCCACAAAGCCGACAGCGTGGATCAACATGTCAAAACCGGTCGAACCCACTTAATGGACGCCATGCCAGTACGCATGAGTCAGAGTTTAAATGCCTGGGGCGACCAGATAGAACAGAACATCGTGCGCCTGCAACAGCTACAACCTAGCGTGCAAAGTCTGGCACAGGGCGGCACTGCAGTGGGCACAGGAATCAACGCCCACCCGGATTTCGCTGCCGCTTTCAACCGCGCTTTAAGCGCTCAAACCGGAATCACGTTTACCCCAGCGAAAAACTTTTTCACCCACATTGGCTCGCAGGATATCGCCGTATCACTGTCCGGCCAACTCAAAACCACTGCCGTCTCCATCATGAAAATCGCCAACGACCTGCGCTGGATGAACTCAGGCCCACTGGCCGGTCTGGGCGAAATCGAATTGCAGGCCTTACAACCCGGCTCCTCCATCATGCCCGGCAAGGTCAATCCGGTTATTCCGGAGGCAGCAACCATGGTCGCCGCACAGGTTATCGGTAACGACAGCACCATCACCATCGCCGGCCAGTCAGGTAACTTCGAACTCAACGTGATGTTGCCGCTGGTGGCCAAGAACCTGCTGGAGAGCATCGAGCTGCTGAGCAACATCAGCCGCCTGCTGGCCGAAAAAGCCATCGCTACGTTTAATGTGCGTGAAGACGTTCTGAAAGAAGCTCTGGCCCGCAACCCCATTCTGGTAACCGCCCTAAACCCGGTCATCGGCTATTTGAAAGCGGCGGAAATTGCCAAACTGGCCTACAAGGAAGGCCGCCCGATTATCGACGTGGCAGCTGAACACACGGATCTGAGTCGGGAAGAGCTGGAACGTCTTCTCGATCCGTTGAAGCTGACTCATGGCGGAGTTTAGAATCATCTCCACAAAAAACTGACCACAATCAAAAAACCCAGCATAAGCTGGGTTTCATAGGTTTTTAGTTGTCGGTACTGATCGGCAACTAAACTGGTGTGGAATCACTCCCACTCAATCGTAGCAGGCGGCTTGCTCGACACGTCGTAGCTAACTCGGGAAACACCACTGATCTCATTAATGATCCTGTTGGAAACGGTTTCCAGCAGCTCATAAGGCAGGTGTGCCCAGCGAGCAGTCATAAAGTCGATGGTCTCTACGGCTCGGAGTGCGATAACCCACTCGTAACGACGTTGATCACCCACAACTCCAACCGATTTCACTGGCAGGAATACGGCAAAGGCCTGACTGGTTTTGTGGTACCAATCGGCTTTGTGCAGCTCATCCAGGAAAATAGCATCAGCTTCACGCAGAATGTCGGCGTACTCTTTTTTCACTTCACCCAGAATACGAACACCTAAACCTGGCCCTGGGAATGGGTGACGGTAAACCATGTCGTATGGCAGGCCTAATTCCAAACCGATTTTGCGCACTTCATCTTTGAACAGTTCGCGTAGAGGCTCAACCAATTCAAATGCCATATCGTCAGGCAGGCCACCAACATTGTGGTGAGATTTAATCACGTGAGCTTTGCCAGTCTTGGCCGCTGCAGATTCAATCACATCAGGATAAATGGTGCCTTGGGCCAACCACTTCACGTCTTTTAATTTAGAGGCTTCAGTATCGAAGACGTCGATAAAGGTGTTGCCAATGATTTTACGCTTCGCTTCAGGATCCGCTTCACCCTTCAACTTACCGAGGAACAAGTCTGCGGAATCGGAGCGAATGACTTTCACGCCCATGTTTTTAGCAAACATGTCCATGACCTGATCGCCCTCATCTTTGCGCAACAATCCATTATCCGCAAACACGAAAGTCAGCTGTGGACCAATGGCTTTGTGCAACAAGGCAGCCACGACCGAAGAATCAACACCGCCAGACAAACCCAACAGCACTTTGTCGCTGCCCACTTGCTCACGAACTTTGTTGATCGCGTCTTCCACAATATTGGCTGGCGTCCACAACGCTTCACAGCCGCAGGTTTCCAACACAAAGTGTTCAAAGATGCGTTTACCCTGCAGAGTGTGTGTCACTTCTGGATGGAACTGCACACCGTAGAAATCTTTCTCTTCGTGGTACATACCAGCAATGGCACAAGAGCCAGTTGATGCCATCAATTCGAAACCTTCCGGCATTTGGGACACTTTGTCGCCGTGACTCATCCACACATCCAACAATGAGCTACCGTCGTGATCCACATGATCGCGAATGTCGTGAAGCAAGGCGCTCTTGCCGTGTACATTCACCTGAGCATAACCAAACTCGCGAATGTTGGAGCCTTCGACGCTGCCACCCAGCTGCTCAGCCATGGTTTGCATGCCGTAACAAATACCCAGAACCGGCACGCCCAAGGTGAACACCAGTTCAGGAGCACGGGGAGAGTTTTCCCCTGCTGTGACAGACTCAGGTCCACCGGCCAGAATAATGCCACTGGGATCAAAATCGCGAATCTCTTCGGCGCTCATATCAAACGCACGAATTTCCGAATAAACGCCAATCTCACGAACGCGGCGAGCGATTAATTGGGTGTACTGTGATCCGAAATCGAGAATCAATATACGTTGAGCGTGAATATCCTGGGTCATTGCCTGTCTCGGTTGTGAAAATATCGGCTGTTAAACAATAACAGTTTCGTTTAATGCAAAAGAGTCAGATCCTGTGATGGGATCTGACTCAGTGTCTGTTTTTATCTCTTCGTTGGCTTAACGACCACCGACTGGGTAGTTAGGCGCTTCTTTGGTGATCTGGACATCGTGCACATGAGACTCACCCATGCCTGCAGAAGTCACGCGGACAAATTGTGGCTGGGTACGCATGGCCGTGATATCAAGGCTGCCGGTATAGCCCATAGCAGAGCGTACGCCACCCATCATCTGGTGCACGATCGCCGCCAACGGGCCTTTATAGGGGACACGTCCTTCAATGCCTTCCGGTACGAGTTTTTCAGCACCTTGACTGGCATCCTGGAAGTAACGATCGGAAGAACCCTGAGTTTGGGACATCGCTCCCAGAGACCCCATACCGCGATATGCTTTATAGGTACGGCCTTGATACAACTCCACTTCGCCCGGAGCTTCTTCAGTACCTGCCAGCATGGAACCCATCATCACCGCGTGAGCACCGGCCACCAGAGCCTTGGCGATATCACCGGAGAAACGGATACCACCATCGGCAATCACCGGAATACCCGTACCGTCCAATGCTTCGACCACATTGGCGATTGCGGAGATCTGTGGCACACCGACACCGCTAACGATGCGGGTCGTACAAATAGAACCAGGGCCAATACCCACTTTAACGCCATCTGCACCGGCTTCAGCCAGAGCTCTTGCCGCATCACCGGTAGCGATGTTGCCGCCGATGACCTGAACTTCCGGATATTCTTTTTTGATTTTGCTCACCCGGTCCAGCACGTTTTTGGAGTGTCCGTGAGCGGTATCAACAACCAAAACGTCGACGCCAGCCGCAACCAGAGCTGCAACACGGTCGTCCGTGTCCGGGCTGGTTCCTACTGATGCGCCTACACGCAAGCGTCCTTCTGGATCTTTACAGGCGTTGGGGTATCTTTCTGCTTTGTTAATGTCTTTAACTGTAATCAGGCCACGCAGTTCAAAGCGGTCATTGACCACCAGGACTTTCTCGATACGGTGCTTGTGCAAGAGCTCGCGAACAACGTCCGCTTCAGCACCTTCTTTGGCGGTAACCAGCTTTTCTTTGGAAGTCATGATGCTGGAAACCGGGGCTTCCAGATTGGTTTCAAAACGCACATCACGGCCGGTGACGATACCAACCAGATTGCCGTTTTCCAAAACCGGCACACCGGAGATGTTATTTTGCTTGGTCAGTGCCACCAGGTCGCGGATGCTGGCATTAGACTCGATAGTAATCGGGTCTTTCACGACACCAGCTTCGAATTTCTTCACCCCGCGCACTTCCATAGCCTGCTGCTCAATGGACATGCTCTTGTGGATGATACCGATGCCACCTTCCTGAGCGATGGAAATGGCCAGACGGGCTTCAGTCACAGTGTCCATGGCTGCGGACACCAGAGGAATATTCAGGTGAATATCGCGAGTTAATTGAGTTCTCAGGGATACATCCTTGGCAGTCACATCCGAATAACCAGGAACTAACAAGACATCATCAAAGGTCAATGCTTCTTGGGCGATACGTAACATAGGGATCCAACCTCAATCACAGAGTTTGCGAACCGCGAATACGACAAAACCGGGGCAAGTAAACTCATTTCTGAGGCCCCTCTGATCGTTGTAATGGCGGTTCCGAGATAAACGCGGAATTATAGGCTAAAAGTGCTTAAGAAGAAACTCATAATCACTCTATAAGCTCCTATAGATACCGCTTTCTAGCCCATTTTGAGGTGAGGCCCGTGACAGAATGGTGAACCCGGCCAATCCGCGAGAAATGACCGCGGCGTCACACCCCCTATTTGTATAATGGCACTCAATTCTCCACACCTATATCTGTCGAACACAGATTGAGTCCATGCCCATTGAATGCCACAATGCCGGCCATGCAGACATCCGACCCCCTCCAGCCCCAACTCCCCCAACGCGACGTTATCAGCGTCTCTCAGCTGAATCGGCGCGCGCGCCAGTTGCTGGAAACTCACATGGCTTTACTGTGGGTGGAAGGTGAGATATCCAATTTTGCCCGCCCCTCCTCCGGGCACTGGTATTTCACCCTGAAGGATGCCAACGCCCAGGTTAAATGCGCCATGTTCCGCAATCGCAACCAGCGAGTGCGGAATGTCCCGCAACAGGGACAACAAGTATTACTGAGGGCTCGTGTAAGCTTGTATGAGGGGCGCGGCGACTATCAACTGATCGTAGAGCACATGGAAGATGCCGGCGAGGGAGCCCTACAGAGAGCTTTCGAGGCCCTTAAAGCACAACTGCATCAGGAAGGGCTGTTTGATCCAGCCTATAAAAAGCCTTTACCTGCACTGCCGGAGCACATTGGAGTCATCACCTCCCCCACAGGCGCTGCAATTCGCGACATATTGCATGTCCTGGCGAGGCGCTTTCCCTCCATCCCGGTTTCGATCTTTCCGGTCGCCGTTCAGGGGGCAGAGGCTGCGGGGCAAATTGTAAAAGCTCTGCATAACGCCAATCAGCAGAGCTCCTGCGACCTGCTCATTGTTGGTCGCGGCGGCGGTTCTCTGGAAGATCTTTGGCCATTTAACGAAGAAATCGTCGCCCGGGCCATTTTTGACAGCCGAATCCCCGTCATCAGTGCTGTCGGGCACGAAGTGGACATCACAATTTCAGATTACGTCGCGGACGTACGGGCACCAACACCTTCTGCTGCAGCTGAAGTCTGCACACCGAACGGACAAGAAATGCTGCAGCAATTTTACGGTTATGAAGCCTTGCTTGAGGATTCGATGGCACGCCGCCTGTCCCGAGCACAAGAGCGACTCACCGCATTTTCTTCCCGGTTACAGCACCCTCGTCAGAGGCTTCAAGCCCAGGCACAACACCTCGACAATCTGGAAATTCGCCTGCGCCAGAATATTCAGAGAATGCTGCAGCAACAGGGACAGCAACTGCGAGGCCTTACCGCACACCACGACAGCCTGAACCCCAAAAAAGCACTGGCCCAACACCAGAAACAGCTTAGCTATCTCGAACAGCGTCTTAAAACTGGCATTCAACACCAATTGAAAACCGCCCGCCAGGCTCTGGGCAAAAGCTCTGCCCTGCTCGACAGCGTCAGCCCTCTGAATATTTTACAGCGGGGCTATACCGTCACCACGGACAACAAGGGTCAGGTCATCCGCTCCAGTGAAGCGCTCCAGACAGGGGATACGATTGTCACTCGCCTTGCCAAAGGCAGTGTTGAATCGACCGTTACGAAGACAGGCGTCTGACCTATTTCAGACGTCTCGCCACAGACATTCGCCACAGACAATCCGCTATAGGCTATCGCTACGGCCGAGAAGTAGTCTGGCCACACTTCAGGTTCGCCGGCACAGCTACGTCCATTTGCGCAGGATTCGCGAGCTTGAGATTCTCCATCAATGACACATACTCGTCGACGTTACTCACCTGCAAGCGAGGATTAAAACGCTTTTCCTCGCCGATGGTACTGACTGTCCAGCCTTTATAATCATGTCCGGGATAAACCCATGTTGCATCAGGCAAGCTGAGCAAATGCTTAAGGCTGTGGTATTGGTCAGATGCATCACCGTTTTGAAAATCCGTGCGTCCCGTTCCCCGGATCAACAAAGTATCCCCGGTAAAGACACGATTCCCCTCTGGGCACCGAAGGTATAAGCAGTAGGAATCGTCCGTATGGCCCGGTGTATAAAGCACATCCAACAACAGCTCTCCCAAAGCAACCACATCTCCATGCCGAAAGGTTTTAGAAACACAAGCCGCGCCACTTTGCTCGCCCATCATCGTGACACAAGCAGTCATGTCACGCAGATCTCCCAAAGCCGTAACATGATCGGCATGCACGTGGGTATCCACTGCAACTTCCAGCTTCAACCCTAACTCCTTCAACAACTGCTGATAGAGGGGAATCTGCTCTTTAACGGGATCAATAATCAGAGCCTTTCCTTCATTACTGCCCAGTAAGTAGGTATAGGTCGAACTGTCACGATCAAACAATTGACGAAATATCATTTGTGTCTCCTTTCTTTCTCAGGCGGCTTTATTCCAAGGCATACGAGCCAACACCATAGCCATACCGCAAGTATCCGTAATACCAGCAAACACCAAACCAGCGCCGACAAATCCGGACAAAGCGTAAGCCCAAGGCGTCACAAATACTCCCGCAACCACACCCAGCAACACCAAAGCCCCTGCGGCTATGCGCACCTGGCGCTCAAGTGACATAACATTTTGCTCTCCACGCTCCTGCACGCTGGCAGGCAGAGCCTGAACACCTCCTGCCACCACACAGACTGGACTGGTTAGCTCAGAACAGATTTTATCTGCTGCCATTTCACTGCGTTTACCCGCCTGACAAATCAGATATACCGTACTATCCACCCCCAACGCCCTATCCAGCACAACCTCCTTTAACTGGTCTGCCGTTAAGTCCTGCAAGGGTAAATTGACGGATCCCTGACAACGCACACCGGCATATTCCGCACTGGTACGCACATCAACACACAGTGGGCGATCGTCGCTCTGAATACGCTTGGCAAATTCATCGGCCGATATCGTTTGATAGCTCATAACACATCCTCATCCGGACAAAATAACTCTTTCAACAAGGCAACCACACGCACGGCACGATCCCCATGAATGCGATAAAAAATAGTCTGACCTTCTCTCCGGGTCGCCACTAAATTGGCCTTACGTAAATTCGCCAAATGTTGCGAGAGAGCCGACTGGCTCAATGCTATCCTCTCGTTCAACTCACCCACTGACATTTCGCCATCAATTAAGGTACATACGATCATCAAGCGGTTGGGGTTGGCCAACTGCTGCAGAAGCGATGCAGCTTCTCCCGCATGAACTTGTAATCTGGAGAGATCCATAGACTTTCAAACCAAAGATATTAGATACCTCTAATATAAACCAATACATTAGATCCTGCTAATATAATATAGTAATAAAACGTATATCTATATGGCACGTCCGATATAAACAACTATGAGTGATCTGAGCAAAAAAAAGAGGCCATCAGGCCTCTTTTTTACTTTTTGAAAGCAAGCCTACAAGGCTTCACTCCTAGAAATTAAACTCCTTAATGTTTGAACTCATTAACGACTTCGTTCAGTGAATTGCCCATCACCAATAACTCTTTCCCTGCCGCCGAGGTATTATCACTTTGTTCTGTCAGGGTGTGGGAGATTTCCGCCACACGATTGACGTTGCGATTAATCTCTTCAGCCGCGTGGCTTTGCTCTTCAGCTGCGGTCGCAATCTGGGTATTCATATCATTGACCTGATGCATCATGTTATGAATATTAGCCAGAATCTCCGCTGAGCGGCTCACCAGGCTAATGCCGGTTTCTGCACGCTCATTGGAGCGTGTTACCTTGCCAACCACTTCGTGAGTACCGCTCTGGAACTCTGCAATGGTTTCGCGAATGGTTACCGTTGATTCTTGCGTGCGCTGAGCCAGGGTACGAACTTCGTCGGCAACTACGGCAAAACCTCTGCCCTGCTCTCCCGCACGAGCGGCTTCAATGGCAGCATTGAGGGCAAGCAGATTGGTTTGCTCAGCAATCCCCTGAATGGTGTCCAGAACCGTTTCGATGTTCTTGCTGTTTTCTTCCAGCGTGATCATAGCTGCTGCTGCCGCCTGAACCTCTTCTGTCAGCAACTGAATCTCACCTTTCGCCTCTTCGCCAGAGCGGGTGCCGTTCATGACTTCTTCCAGGGTCTGCGTGACGGTTGCCGCGGCCTCAGAGGCATTACGGGCAATTTCCTGAATAGTGCTGTTCATTTCGTTGACGGCCACCGAAGCTTGTTCCACTTCTCGATTTTGAGAAGCCGACAAATCTTGTAACTCAACGCTGGAACCTGACATCTGATGAGCAGCGGCACCGACTTGTGTTGCCGTTCCCTGAATTTGCTTCATCATTTCCTGCAACACATCCAGCATCCGATCGAAGGCGGCGCCCATCTGACCCAGCTCGTCGTTATTTGGATGGTTCAAACGAACACTCAGGTTGCGGGTTTCAACAATATTCACCATATTGTCTTTAAAGCGACCAATAGGCACAAAGATAGATCTGGATACCCAATAACTGAAACCGGCGACAACGACTATAACGAGCATTATCGCCACCATCAGCTGTGTTTTATCCTGCTCCAAAGCATCGATAATATTGGTGTCCAACTCATCCAGCATACTTTCAAATTGTTCTTCCATCGCATGAATAGCGCTTCGCATATCGCCTCTGACGCCATCACTTTTGCTAAGGCCAATCTCCTGTTCCGCGGCGACTAACTGATTAAAATCAGACGAGTAACGATCGATTAACACTAACGCCTGCTCGGCCACATCCGGAGCCAGCAGTAATTCAGCAGCAGCCTGTTCCACCAGGGATTTAAACGATTTAAGCTCTTCATCGAAGCGGGCCACGTACTTCATGTCGCGACGAAGCATAAAATCTTTTTCATGACGACGCAGCATAAGCATCGACACTTTAATTTCCGGGTTATCTGTCAGGTTTTGCTCAACTTCGTGAACCGCTTTGCGCAGTGTTCCGTACAGCCCGCTTTGGCTATCCAGTCCAATACGTTGCTGTATTTCAACCAACTGATTAAAGGTATCGCTGTAGGTTTGGATATAGCCTTCCATAACCAATAAGCTGGAAGTATCTACACCAGAACCTTCTAGCAATTGATCGACGGTCTTCAGTTGTCGCTCAGCTCGAACATAGTCCTGCTGGAAGCTTTCCAAATAGCTTAATTCCTTCCTGGCGATGAAATCTTTTTCTGCTCGGCGCAATTTGAGAATAGTCGCTTCTGTCCCCAATAGGACCCGTTCTGAAGCTTCCAGATTTTCTCGCGATGCAGAATTCATCACCACCAGCCCCCAAACAAGCAGTAGGCCCAGTACGGCGATAACTGCCACCATCAGCAGTTTATGTTTAATCGTTAGGGTCATTCGAAGTAATCCTGTGAGTCATAGAGTGATTCATAATTCTCTATATCGACTGCACAGAGCCTAAACTTTAGCCCGATAGGCCATCAATTCGGAATTAATGAGGCCTTGGCAAAGAAAAAATCAAGATCAAGAAGAAATCGCAAAAATATACCACCAGGAGCGATGGCAAAGGTTGAAGTATTTCAGAGGGTCACAGGAGAAAAGATTATTATGACGACACTTTTTGGGGAAGTTAACTGGCTTCCAGCAAGACGACAGCATGAGCCGCTATCCCCTCTTTGCGACCGGTAAAGCCCAGTTTCTCTGTGGTGGTCGCTTTAACATTCACCTGCCCCATCTCGGCATTCAGATCCTGAGCAATGTTATGAACCATGGATTCGATGTGTGGAGCCATCTTAGGCGCCTGTGCGATAACGGTCATATCGGCATTTGCCAGGCGATAGCCCTTGGATTTGACCTTGGCAAACACCATACGCAGCAAGGCTCTGCTGTCGGCATTTTTATAGTTCGCATCAGTATCCGGGAAGTGCTTGCCAATATCACCCAGTGCCACAGCTCCTAACAGAGCATCACAAAGCGCATGTAGCAACACATCCCCGTCGGAGTGAGCAACCAGCCCTCTCTCATGAGGAATCACCACACCGCCGATGATAATTTTTTCACCTTCGCCGAAAGCGTGAACGTCGTAGCCGTGACCAATGCGCATGCAATTACCTTGTCTAAATGTGTGATAACGAGACTAAAACCAGCATCGCTATTCGCTCTGCATTTTGAGAATCAACTCAGCCATGGGTATATCTTCGGGACGAGTCACTTTGATGTTGTCCCGACGACCTTCCACCATCAAGGGTACGTAACCCGCATTTTCCACTGCGGAAGCCTCATCGGTAATGGTTATCCCTTGCTGAAGAGCCGCACGCAGAGACCGGGCTAAAATTCCGTAGCGGAACATTTGCGGTGTTTGCGCCTGCCACAATACTCGCCGATCTACGGTTTCTTCGATACCGTAATTGTCATTCAGACGCTTGACGGTATCACTGACCGGAACTCCCAGAATACCACCGACCAGATGCTCTTCCAGCTTCTCAGTCAGTTCTTCAATATCCCTCAGATCGACACAGGGACGAGCCGCGTCGTGTACCAGCACCCAATCCAGAGGCTGCATGTGCTCATCGAGAGTATCCAGACCATTCAACACCGAGTCACAACGTTCCCGACCACCTTCAATGACTTTGATCTTGTCGTGATTAAAAACAGACAGCGTCGACCAATAGGAGTCCAGAGGATGTACCAGGACCACAATGCCATTCAGCTTTGGCAATTGCAGCAACCGTTCCAGGGTATGTTCAAGAATGGTTTTGTTGTTCAGTGTGAGGTATTGCTTGGGCTTATTAGCTCCCATGCGAGAACCCACACCGGCCGCCGGAACAATCACCCAGTAACCCTGACCGGATTGCCAGTAACCTTCTTCAGATAGGGAGTGTGACATACTGACGCTGTGGCCTTTTATTTTTTCTCGGAGGGGTCGACAACCATAAAGAAGGTTTCGTCTGGCTTGATCATACCCAGATCTTCTCTGGCTCGCTCTTCAACAGCATCAATGCCGGATTTCAGGCCTTTAACTTCTGTGGCCAGCACCCGGTTTCTATCGCGCAGACGTTCATTTTCAAGCGACTGTGTTTTGATTTCGTCATTCAGGCGTACTACATCCGCCAAGCTACCCTCACCCACCCACAGGCGGTATTGAAGACCAACCAGAAGAATCAGCAATATTGGGATAAGCCATTTCATAGCGAAACCAGACACACCTTGGAAGACAGTCCTAAGATACCACAATCATCGGACACGAACAGTGAGCTTCAGCCATTAAAAAACGAGGCGAGAAACAAAACAGGCCGGGAATACCGGCCTGTTTTAGCTGACACAGATTCAGACTTAGACTTTCTTGAATTCTGCGATGCCGCGGTACGGAGCTTTCTCAGCACCCAGTTCCGCCTCAATACGCAGCAGACGGTTATATTTGGATACGCGGTCAGAACGACACAGAGAACCCGTCTTGATTTGACCTGCAGCGGTAGCCACCGCGAGATCAGCAATCGTAGTATCTTCAGTTTCACCAGAACGGTGAGAGATAACTACAGTGTAACCCGCATCCTTGGCCATTTTGATGGCGTCCAGAGTTTCGGACAAACTGCCAATTTGGTTGAATTTAATCAGAATGGAGTTAGCAACACCCTTCTCAATACCCTCTTTCAGGATCTTGGTGTTGGTTACGAAAAGATCGTCACCCACCAGCTGGATTTTTTCGCCCAGCTTATCGGTCTGATATTTCCAACCGTCCCAATCGGACTCATCCAAACCATCTTCAATGGAAATAATCGGATATTGCTCACACAGCTCAGCCAGGAAATCACTGAAACCTTCGGAGCTGTAGACTTTACCTTCACCAGACAGGTCGTATTGACCGTCCTTGTAGAATTCGGACGCGGCGCAATCCAAAGCCAGGGTCACATTGTCACCCAGTTTGTAGCCTGCATTTTCAGTAGCTTCTTTAATGACAGCCAGGGCATCAGCGTTAGAAGCCAGATCCGGAGCAAAACCACCTTCATCACCGACAGCGGTGTTCAGGCCTTTGCCACTCAGTACTTTTTTCAGGGAATGGAAGATTTCCGCACCGGCTTGAAGAGCTTCTGAGAAGGTCTTGGCGCCAACTGGCTGGACCATAAATTCCTGAATATCGACGTTGTTGTCGGCGTGCTCACCACCGTTGATGATGTTCATCATCGGTACGGGCATAGTGTACTGACCCGGAGTGCCATTGATGTCGGCGATGTGCTGATACAACGGAATGTTTTTGTCGGCTGCAGCGGCTTTGGCTGCTGCCAGGGAGACTGCCAGAATAGCGTTAGCACCGAAGTTAGCTTTATTCTCGGTGCCATCCGCATCGATCATTGCCTGATCCAATCCGCGCTGATCTGCTGCATCCATACCCACCAGCAGGTCTTTGATAGAGGTATTAACGTTAGCAACGGCTTTCAAAACGCCTTTACCCAGGTAACGACCTTTGTCACCATCGCGCAATTCCAGGGCTTCACGAGAACCGGTTGATGCTCCGGAAGGTGCACACGCAGAACCAACCACACCTGATTCCAGAATGACATCGGCATTGACAGTTGGGTTGCCACGAGAATCCAGCACCTCGTAGGCTTTGACATCAACAATCTTACTCATTTCAGCAAACTCTCCGTTTGTATAATGATGAAACGCTCAACAAGAAATAGATGACCATCCCTCGCTTCACATCTCGAACTATTAAATTCTGTTGTAACTGTATTCTATTCGAGCTGCATTCAATTCTGTTCTAGCGGTATCAAATTCTGCTAAAAAATGTATTAAATGCGTCTCTGTAGCTATCCAGTCAAACCACCCGTTAACGGATATCCAAAGCAGGCAGGTTTTTAATCACGGCATCCACAGCTTTCATCTCGGCCAGGAAAGGCTCCAGCTTGTCCAGAGGCAAGGCGCTCGGACCATCGCATTTCGCCTGATCCGGATCAGGGTGCGCTTCCAGGAACAATCCAGCCAGACCCGTCGCAAGACCAGCACGACCCAACTCAGCCACTTGATGGCGTCGACCACCGGAAGCGGCACCCATAGGATCGCGACACTGCAAGGCGTGGGTCACGTCAAAGATCAAAGGTGCACCACCACTGACTTCTTTCATGGTACGGAAGCCCAGCATGTCTACCACCAGATTATCGTAACCAAAGCAGCTGCCGCGCTCGCACAGCATGACCTGCTCGTTGCCGCATTCCGCAAACTTGTCGACGATGTTTTTCATCTGTCCGGCACTGAGGAATTGTGGCTTTTTAATATTGATGACTGCGCCGGTCTTGGCCATGGCTTCAACCAGGTCGGTCTGGCGAGCCAGAAACGCTGGCAACTGAATCACATCACACACATCAGCCACAGGCTGACATTGGTAGATTTCGTGGACATCGGTAATGACGGGAACATTAAAAGTCTGTTTGATTTCTTCGAAAATCTTCAGACCTTCTTCCATTCCCGGGCCTCGGTACGAGTGCACTGAGGAACGATTGGCCTTATCGAAGGACGCCTTAAAAACGTAAGGAATACCGAGCTTTTCAGTCACTTTGACGTACTGCTCGGCCACTTGCATGGCCATATCACGGGATTCCAAAACATTCATGCCGCCAAACAAGGTAAACGGCTTGTCGTTGGCGACTTCGAGCCCCTGAACCGCGATCGTCTTACTTTTCATAGATTCCCTTAGAAACGTTTACTATCAAAAAGACCGTCTAGTATTAAATGACCGTTCCAGTATTAAATAACCGCTCTAGTATTAAGAGGAACGCTTGTTATCGAGCGCCGCCTGGATGTAGCTGGTAAACAGCTTGTGTCCATCACGAGGTGTTGAGGTGAATTCAGGGTGGAACTGACAAGCCACAAACCAGGGGTGGTCTTCGATTTCGACCATCTCAACGAGGTTGTCATCCGCAGACCAGCCACCGATTTTCAAACCGCCTTTTTGCAACTGATCCACATAATTGTTGTTCACCTCGTAGCGATGACGATGACGTTCGACAATCACGTCGGCATCGTACACTTCACGAGCTTTACTGCCCGGAACCAGACGGCATTCCTGAGCACCCAAACGCATGGTGCCACCCAAATCAGAAGCTTCATCGCGCTTTTCGACATCACCATCAGCGGTCACCCACTCGGTGATCAAACCAATCACAGGGTTTTTGGTGTCCTTGGAGAATTCCGTACTGTTGGCGTCTTTCAGACCCAGGACATTACGGGCAAATTCAATCACGACCGATTGCATACCCAAGCAGATCCCCAGATACGGAACCTTGTTCTCTCGAGCATACTGAACAGCCTGCAGCTTGCCATCCATGCCGCGCTCGCCAAAGCCACCGGGCACCAGGATCGCATCGACGCCTTCAATCAGGGAAGTGCCTTCCGTTTCGACGTCTTCCGCATTGATGTACTTCATGTTCACTTTAGTACGGGTGTGGATGCCGGCGTGAGTCAGTGATTCGTTCAAAGACTTGTAGGCGTCCAGCAGCTCCATGTACTTACCCACCATCGCAACAGTGATTTCGTGCTCAGGGTTCAGTTTGCCATCAACCACACGATCCCATTCGGACAAATCGGCGTCTGGCGCTTCCAGACCGAAATTTTCCAGAACGATTTCGTCCAGCTTGTAGTCTTTCAGCATTTGCGGAATGGAGTAGATGGTTTTGGCGTCTGGCAAAGGCACAACAGCGCGCTCGGCGACGTTGGTAAACAGGGCAATCTTGCGACGGGACTCTTCATCCACTTCCCGCTCGGAGCGACACAACAGGATTTCCGGCTGTACACCAATGGAACGCAGCTCTTTCACTGAGTGCTGAGTCGGCTTGGTTTTGGTTTCGCCAGCAGTGGCAATATAAGGCACCAAAGTCAGATGAATCCACTGAGCACGTTCACGACCCAGTTCAACTTTCAGCTGACGGGCGGCCTCAAGGAAAGGCTGGGATTCAATGTCACCTACAGTACCGCCGATTTCCACCAGAGCGATGTCCGCATCGCGACCGCCTTCCAATACACGGCGCTTGATTTCGTCAGTAATGTGCGGGATCACCTGCACGGTGCCACCCAGATAGTCACCGCGGCGCTCTTTGCGCAGCACGGTTTCATAGACCCGGCCGGTGGTAAAGTTATTGCGGCGGCTCATTTTGGTACGAATAAAGCGCTCGTAGTGTCCGAGGTCGAGGTCGGTTTCAGCGCCATCTTCAGTCACATAAACTTCACCGTGCTGGAAAGGACTCATGGTACCAGGATCGACGTTGATGTACGGATCGAGCTTTAAGACCGTTACTTTCAGGCCTCTGGATTCCAGAATAGCACCCAGAGAAGCGGAGGCGATGCCCTTACCCAAAGAAGAAACAACACCACCAGTTACGAAGATATATCGCGTCATAAGAACCTTGCTGAATTAACGATCAAATATTGGGGTAAGGCCGCTTGAAATCATCGTTGAGTTCCGGATTGAAAGACCGTCTTCGTCACACTCAGATGACCGTCTCAACAGGAACTACAGCAAGCCCTTAAGATGGGACGCCAGTCTACCGGAAAGCCCTCTTTGCCTCAATCGGAAATAGGGCTGTCCACAAAGGAAATCAGACTGAAACGGACATTTCGCGGACTTTTCGGGCAGACAGCAAACAGCGAACGCTCAAATGGCTTGATCTATCCCTATTCCACCCCATCCAAACTCCGCCATATAAGTCGATAACCCGGCTCTGAATCGGCCTCCCAACCTTTGCAATGCCACAGGTCTGCGACCACAGCAATTTCACCATTGACCCACAACAGCGGGAGCTTGCTGCGCAGCCAGGGCTCTATATCGGCCTCTTGCAGCAGCTTTTTCAAGGTTTGAGAGCGATCCCTCCAGCTGGGATGGCAACGCTCACCCCCCAGACGCGCAGATACCTGGAATCCTTGGGCGGGTAACCTGAACCCTCCCTGCTCTACTGATTCCAGACTGAGCGACCAGCCGCCCCACTGTAAGGGCGCCCGGCCATCCCACAGCTGGGCGGGTACTGGCGCGCTACTAATCTTATCTTCCTGAAGCAAAAACAGCCGTTGTCGGGATCGCCGCAACCGGACACCTCCCCACTCCACCTCCGCCGAGCTGTCTTCTCGCCCCTCAATCAGCTGATGCTCTACTTCCTGCAAATGAACACGCTCCGGCAAAGGCAGACCCTGTTGCTCCAGCCAATACCGCAGGAGATTACCACGGCGAAAGGATGACAATGCCTTTAACGCCGTCAAACTGATACTGCTGCCCAATCGCTCCGGACGCCATTCCATCCGCAGCCAATCTTCGGTAGCGACCTCTTGCACCAATTCCTCAGACTGACGACACAGACCGGCACTCTGCTGCCACTGCTCGGCAAAGTCCGGCCAGCGCTCCCGCACAGCGGGCAGAACCTGATGTCGCAAGTAATTGCGATCAAAGCTGAGAGAGCTGTTGCTGTCATCCTCGACCCAGGACAAAGACCATTGCCGGGCCTGCTCTTCCAGCGTGGTACGACTGACACCCAAAAGCGGCCGATACAACACGCCTTTCGCCACTGAGCGCTGATCAGTCATCGCCGACATTCCTTTCGGACCACTGCCCCGCATCAACCTCAGCAACAGCGTTTCGGCCTGATCGTCTTGATGATGAGCCAACAACAGAGCATCTCCTGACGCCAAATGCCGTTCGAAAGCCTCGTAACGGGCTTGTCTGGCGGCGTCTTCCAGGCCACGTCCATCCGCCTTAACCCGTACCCTCTCGACGACCAATTCCACGCCGAGATCATCGCACTGCTTCTGACAGTGGCTCTGCCACTCCTCTGCGTGATCTGACAAGCCATGATTCACATGCAGAGCTACAACTGGCTGAGGAGGACCCACTGACACCAGCCCTTTCAACAGCACCGCCGAATCCAGCCCGCCACTGTAAGCCACCCACCAGCGCTTGACCTCGGGATGGGCTGTGACAAACTTCTGTACAATATCGGAAACGCTTGGCATAAATTTCACTGTTAGGCTTTCATTTGGCCCAATTCTATCAGCCATTTGGCTCAATTCTATCAGCTGCCCTACAATGCTCCCATTGAGTCTTACTCAACCATCGCTATAAACCCTTTTCTCAAACACACTGGCAACTATCTCTCATGAGTACAGAAGCAGACGCATCCCCTAGCACCCCACACACTCTGCCTTACGGCAGCTGGCCATCGCCTATAACCAGCGACTTGCTGACACAACAAAGTGTGCGCCTGGGAGAACCTCAAATATCCTCTGACGGCAGCTACTGGATTGAATCCAGGCCTCAGGAACAAGGTCGCTGCGTGTTGATGTTTCAGGCATTTGGTGAAGACTCTAACGCGCAGGAAGTCTTGCCTACAGACATCAGCGTTCGCACCAAGGCCCATGAATATGGCGGCGCCAGCTATTTGGTCTCGGACCAGGGATTGTTTTACGTCGACGCCAACGATCAACGGGTGTATCAATGGACGGGCACCGATTCCATCCCTCTCACCCCTCAAGGCCCCTTTCGCTACGCAGACTTTTGTCTGGACCCACACCGTCAACGCCTGCTCTGTGTCCGCGAAGATCATCGACTGGCCGGGCAAGAGGAAATCAACGAGCTAGTCGCAATTGATCTGGACATCAGCACCCCCAAGGATGTTGAAGTGCTGGTCAGTGGACATGATTTCTTTTCCAATCCGGGCCTGTCACCGGACGGCGCCCACCTGAGCTGGCTGTGTTGGGACCATCCCCACATGCCTTGGGACACCACCGAGTGCTGGCTGAGCCCGCTGGACAGTGACGGCCTGCCATCCAACCCGCTGTTGGTAGCCGGCGGTCAGGGCGAGTCGGTCTTTCAACCCCAGTGGAGCCCTTCCGGCCAGCTGTTTTTGGTGTCGGATCGCACTAATTGGTGGAATCTTTATCGTCTGGATGAAGAGGGCTTAACCGCCATCACCAACATCGACGCAGAATTCGCCACCCCGCAGTGGGTGTTTGGCATGTCCACTTACAGCTTTCTCAGTGGGCACGAGATTCTGGCCTGCTTCACTCAGCACGGTCAGTGGCAGCTGGCGTACATTGATGCCTATCAATACACCTGCCAGCCTCTGGAAACGGATTTTACCGACATCAGCCAGATTCAAAGCTTAAACCAGCGCAGCGTGTTTCTGGCTGCAAATCCGGCTCAAGCCAGTCAGTTGATGCAGCTCTCCGGCACGCTGGTGGAATCCATGCAGTGTCTTGCGCAATCCAACAGCACACCTCTGGATGCCCGGTTTATCAGCCAGCCACAAGCCGTGAGTTTTGCTACCGGTTCAGCAGGCACTGCTACCGCTCACGCTTTTTACTACCCGCCCTGTAATCCTGACGTCACGAGTCCTGAAGATGGCGCCCCTCCTCTGGTGGTGCTCTGTCATGGCGGTCCCACTGGCGCGACCGAAACCGGACTCAATCTAAAGATTCAGTACTGGACCAGCCGTGGCTTTGCCGTGATTGATGTCAACTATCGCGGCAGCACCGGCTACGGCCGTGAATACCGCGAACAACTCAATCGGGCATGGGGGGTACACGATGTGGAAGACGTCTGCGCTGCGGCCAACTACCTGATTGATCAAGGCCTCGCCAATCCAGATCAAGTTGCCATTAAAGGCAGCAGCGCAGGCGGCTATACCGTTCTGGCTGCCCTCACCTTCAGCGACACCTTTAAAGCCGGTGCCAGCCTATACGGCATTGGAGATCTTGAGACTCTGGCGACCGATACCCACAAGTTTGAATCCCGCTACCTCGACACTCTGGTTGGTGACTACCCCGAGGAACAACCGCTCTATCTTGAACGTTCCCCCATTCATCACGCCGAACAACTCAACTGCCCGGTGATCTTTTTTCAGGGACTAGATGACAAGGTCGTCCCTCCCAATCAAGCCCAGGCAATGGTCGATGCGTTGGACAGAAAACAGGTGCCAGTAGCGTATGTGCCTTTCGCCGGTGAAGGTCATGGCTTCCGGATGGCCAGCAGCATCCAGCGCTGCCTGGAAGCCGAATGGAGCTTTTATGGTCAGGTATTTGGCTTTGATGTTCCCGGCAGCATTGAAGCCGTTGAAGTTAAAAACCTGTCTGCAGACGACCCTGGAGAACAACGCTGATGGGACGTTGGCGGCCACCCCGCGGCAGAGGCTCAACCTACATCACCCCACAGGGCGCTCAGCGTTTGCAGGAAGAACTCACTCAACTGTGGAAAGTTGAACGCCCACAGGTCACAGATGTGGTTCACGAAGCGGCCAAAAACGGCGATCGCTCCGAGAACGGAGATTATATCTATGGCAAGCGGCGACTGCGGGAAATTGACAGCCGTGTGCGTTTCCTGACAAAACGGCTGGACGAACTCACCGTCGTTGACCGCATACCCGACGATCGCGAAAAGGTTTTCTTTGGCGCTTACGTCACTCTGGCGGATGACAACGGTGATGAAATCACCTATCAAATTGTCGGACCGGACGAATTCAATGTAAAAGAAGGCAAACTCAGTATGGACGCTCCACTGGCTCGTCAATTACTGGGCAAGCGTTTGGATGATGAAATCGTGCTGCGACTGCCCGAGGGAGAGCAACGCTACGACCTGGTTGATATCCACTATCAGGAATACGAGTGATCTCTACTATCAGGGAGACTCAAGCCTGCTAACACTGTAAAGATTAGTTTGGAGAGGCTAATGAGAGTCATTCCTCCCTAACCATTCTGCCCATCTTTATATACACTATTGTTGAGTATTCATTGGCCGGCACCCCGCCCGGCCACCACTTGTCAGTGTTCTGTCGTTGGATAAGCGGTCTGTCGTTGGATAAGTGGTCTGTCGCGGGATCATGGAAAAGGTTTTGATTTGATGGAACGGTGTTATTCAGGTTTTCAGTTTTGTACTCTCAACCCAATTAAAAACTGTCTTTATGGACTAGTGGCGGCTGCCCTGCTGCTGGTGCAGAACTCCCAGGCACAACAACCGACTCCTGTAACCATCTCGCTCCCAAAAACCGCAATTCCAACCTATCAACTCAGCCTGACTGGCAATCTGGTCTCTGCACAGCACGCAAATCTATCCACCCGAATTGAGGGACTGGTATCCGAGGTTAATGTCGATGTCGGCGATCAGGTGGCCGCTGGCGATATTTTGTTGACGCTGGATCCGGCTTTGGCGCAACACGTACTGCAGCAATACTCGGCTGCGACTGCAGCTGCACAAGCGACTTATCAGGAAGATATCCGACTGGTCAAAGAAGCCGAGCGCCTGACCAAACAAAACCACTTACCCCAAAATGAACTGACATTGCGCAAGGCCGCTCTTGCCACATCCAGCGCACTTTTGGATGCCGCCAAAGCCGAACAACAGGCTCAGGCCGCTCGATTGGCATGGCACAAACTGGCTGCCCCTTTTGATGGCGTCATCAGTCGTAAATTGACCGAATCCGGCGAATGGATCACTCCGGGCACCTCCGCCTTTGAACTGGTCTCTACCGACAAAGTTTATCTGGATGTTCAGGTTCCCCAAGAGCGTTTTTCCCAACTCAAGCCAAACACCCCAGTACACATTCGCCCGGACACCTCAAACCAAACACAAACAGAGGGCCGGATCGCCGCTATTGTTCCCGTGAGTAATAGCGGCTCGCGTACCATTCAGGTACGGCTGGTCATGGAAAACGCACAGCACACACTTCTGCCTGGCACCTCTGCCACGGCGGTTTTTGAGTTTTCTCCCAGCGATGAGAAATCCCTGATGATTCCCCGGGATGCTTTATTGCGCAGTCCGGATGGCAGCTTCAGTGCATTTGTCGTGAGCGAACAGGGTGATCAGCTACTGGCAGAGCGTCGTAAATTGCAGCTCGGCCTGCAGAGTAATGGTTCGGTTGAGGTACTCGATGGACTGAAAGCGAACGACAGAGTTGTCGTTCGCGGCAACGAGATTCTGCGACACAACCAGCCTGTGAGTATTCAGTCCACAACGGAAAGCGTTGAGCTGCACACAGCACCCTAATCAACCATAACGCGCTAGTCAGCAGCCATAACGCACCAGTCATCGATAGCGTTCACTGTGGCTTCTAACCACACGCTCTGAAAAGAAGAATCATCAGGAAGAATCTATGTTTCAAGCCAGTATTCGCCATGGAATAATACTAACGGTCGCGGTACTGATCATCTGTGTACTCGGAATAGTGGCCGCCTTCCGCATTCCAATCCAGATGATTCCTGATCTGGAAGTGCGCACCATCAGCGTGGTCACTGGCTGGCCTGGAGCTACGCCGCAGGATATTGAAAAAGAAATCCTGATCGAACAGGAACGCTATCTGCGCACTGTGCCCAATCTGAGTCGCATGACCTCGCGGGGTGAAACCGGCGAAGCCTCGATCGAAATGGAGTTTCCGTTTGGGGTTGATATCAATGAGACTCTGATCGAAGTCAGTAACGCACTGAGCCAGGTACCGTCCTACCCTGAAAACGTCGACCAGCCACGGCTGTTTAGTAGCTCGTTCTCACAAAATGCCTTCATGTATTTCAGCGTCATGACCCTGCCCAACAATCCGTTAGAGCTGGACATGGACATGATGTACGACTTTGTTGATGACCATGTTCGCCCGCGCATGGAACGCGTCACCGGCATTTCAGAAGTGCAGATCCGCGGCGGCTCACAGCGTCAATTACAGATTTTGCTCGATCCTACAAAGCTGGCTCAACGGGGGCTTACGCTCAGCGAAGTTCGCAACGCCATTCGCGGTCGCAACAAAGACACCTCCGCCGGCGACATCGACAGTGGCAAACGCCGCTACCTCATGCGTACCGTGGGACGATTTGAAAGTCCTGCGGAGCTGGAAAACCTGATCCTTACACGCGAAGGGAATGCCAATGTTCGCCTGAAAGATGTCGCCACCGTAAAGCTGGATCACTTTGAAGTACGCAACATTTCCTACACCGGCAATGAACGCACCATCCGGCTGGCAGTCAATCGTGAACCTGGTTCCAACGTCATTCAAATCAAGCAGGATCTGCTGCCCATTGTCGAAGCTATGCAGGACGATTTACTCGCACCCAACGGGCTGCAAATGCAGCTGATCGGTGACGATGTCCGCTATGTACAGGCTTCCATCAAAAACGTCTGGACTAACCTGGCTCTGGGTGCGGCACTGGCCACCCTGGTGCTGTTTTTATTTTTGCGATCTGGCCGCGCCACCATGGTCGGGGTAATGAGCATTCCAATTTGTACCATCGCCGCCTTTATCGGCTTACTGATGTTTGGGCGCACCATCAACGTTATCTCACTCGCCGGTGTGGCCTTTGCCATTGGCATGACCGTGGATAACACCATTGTCGTACTGGAAAGCATTGAACAGGCAAGACGTCGGGGTCTTAACCTACTCGATTCGGCATTGGCCGGCGTCCGAGATGTGTGGCCTGCGGTATTGGCATCATCGCTCACCACCGTATTGGTATTCGCTCCGGTTTTGTTTGTACAGGAAGAAGCCGGCCAGCTGTATTCGGATATCGCCATTGCCATTTCGGCCGCTATTATTGTCTCCATGCTGGTGGCCGTTACCGTTGTGCCATCGGCAAGCTCCCGATTGGGTTTCAGCAGCGCAGTGGCAACTGGCGATACACCACAGGCAGTTCCCCGTGGCAAGATTCTCCACTGGATCAGCAATCTTCTGCAAACCCCACTCCGACGAGGCCTGTGCATTGTGACTACGCTGGTAATGACACTGGGGATCGCAGCCGTCTTTATGCCTCCGGCGGAGTATTTACCGGAAGGGGAAGAACCCAAGGCATTCACTCGAATGATTTCACCACCGGGCTATAATCTGGTGGAAATGGCAAAGATTGGTGATGAAGTTCGTTCCATCATGGTACCGACAATCAATGCCGACCCGACGGCTTTTGATCGCGGCGAAATGCCGATCCCGGCACTGAAATACTTCGCACTGAGTGTCTCCTCTTCCATGATCTGGGTCATGAGCGAACCCGTCCGCGAAGAGGACATCAACCCAATGATGGACTCACTCACCACGCTGTTCCGCAGCTATCCCGGCATGCGTGCTTTCGCCTCCCGCGGTTCGATTATCTCCAGTAACAACGGTGGCACCCGAGCCGTGAATCTGGACATCTCAGGCCCGGACCTGGCACTGCTCTATGCTACAGCGGACGATGCTTATCAACGGGCTGAAGCTCTGTTTGAAAACCCGCAGATTCAATCAGAACCCTCTTCGCTGACTCTTGACCAACCCTTGGTGGAAGTTCGCCCGAACTGGGAGCGCCTGACCGAGTACCAGTACAGCGCTGAGGATTTTGGTTACGCAGTTGCCGCCCTCAGTGATGGTGTCTTTGCCGATGAGTTTTTTCTGGAGGACGACAAGGTCGATATCTTTTTGTTCAGTAGCGCCGGACAGGGACAACAACTGGAAAGGCTGGGTCAACTCCCAGTCATGACACCTTCCGGTACCGTCGTGCCGCTGGAAGCTCTGGCCACCTTGCAGGAAACAGTCGACAGCACATCGGTTCGACGGGTGGACGGCAACCGCACCGTGACACTGCGAATCATTCCTCCCCGCTCTGTGGCTCTGGAAACCGCTGTGGCAAAAGTACAAAACGAGCTGATCCCCAACATGCAGGCTGAAGGCGAAATCAACAACGGCGTGTCAATCGACATATCTGGCGCAGCAGATCAATTAGACGCCACACGAATCGCTCTGACCGAAAATTTTGCGGTAGCTCTACTGATTATTTATCTGCTTTTGGTCGCCATTTTCCACCACTGGGGCTACCCGCTGATCATCCTGACGACCATCCCTCTGGGGCTGGCGGGCGGGCTGGTCGGATTGATCGCCCTCAACGGGGCTGGCTTCCGACAACCTTTCGACATGATCACCATGCTGGGCTTTTTGATTCTGCTGGGCACCGTGGTCAACAACCCCATTCTGATCGTGGATCAAACCCGTAAAAATCTGGAAGCCGCAGCCACTTCTGTTAAAGATGCGGTCATGTCTGCACTCTCCACTCGACTTCGTCCAATATTGATGTCCAGCATGACCACGATATTTGGCCTGGCTCCGCTGGTATTGATTCCGGGCGCCGGCACCGAACTCTATCGCGGAGTAGGCATCGTCGTATTAATGGGTATTTTGTTCTCTACGGTAATCACCCTGACTTTTTTGCCCTGCTTGTTGATGCTGGTATTGAAAGAAAAACACCCGCCGACAGACGGTTCCACCAGGACAGCCTAAAACCGTGGCCTGGCTCACACCCAGGCCCGATTTACATCACATTCATCATGAAGATCTTGTAGACGACACAAGGATGAACTATGAACTTGGCAGGTTTTACGATTAAATAAGCCTCCAAGAGACGATCCGGCCGCGGCTGGCATTAGAGCTGCAGTAAGATACAAGTAACTGCACAAAGGTTACTACTCTTATATTAAGCGCCAAATGATTTTTTGGATCAGCGCAGAGATTTTCGAAAGGATGCCATGAACGAACCTGCCCCCATATCCAGCAACCCATCGTCTGGCCAGCAACCTCCACCCGGCAAGCAAGACACTCGTGACCGTCGTGCGCGCTGGCCTTTTACTGCATCCTTAATTGCCTTCATCTTGCTGAGCACCGTGTTTAGCGGTCTTCTTTGGCTTCAGCATCGCATTCAACAAGCCGATCTGAAACAACTCTACTCGCAAAAACAAGTATTCCAGCAACATCAACTCGACCATTTTACCGAACAGTTCCGACACACCACGCTGACAGCTGTCCAACAATTTATCGACCAGCAAAACCCTGACCTGCCGAACCCTCTGATGCTTCACAACTGGTGGCAACAACACCGCGATCAGGGCTTCCTCTCTGTTACATGGGATAACGGCAATCACACCAGTACCGCTGGCGATGCAGCCATTATGGATCAATATCAGGAATGGTTTGGACTGCCTCATAAAAACGGAGATATTCACAGCCAGGTTCGCTGCTATTCCGATGAATGTGTTGAGCTAACCAAGATCAATGTCGCCCTCCAACCCCGCTCAAGCAACGCCACCACTGAGGGTAACCGTAGCGGGCAGGTGCGTAATGGACAGCTGCGTAATGGACAGCTAAGAGTCGTCAGGGACATTCTTCAACCGCTAGCCATTAACGCTAATTTGGACACACCGGGCCTTGCTGACATTAAGTCTTCAGGGCTACTGCTCACCAAACGTCGTGGTGAGCAAAGCTGGCAATTTCAGTATCTTCAGCTTTCGCAGTCAGAAAACAAGCAAAATGATCATGCTGTCGAATCAGTCTCCAAGCTGCCACTGCCACTGAACAGAGACTTGTCATTGTGGACTAAAATCCAAAAACAGCCTGTCATTACTCAAGAACCGAACTTGATGGCACCGACACGTGGTAGCGTGTGGTCTCTGATTTCTTTTCCCAATGACTACGCTGACAACTTGTACCTTCTGCAACACAGTGAAGCCTCACCATTAGCCTGGCAGCAACACAAAAGCCTGCTGCTGTTAGGTTTGATCTATCTTGGTTTAAGCCTGATTATCAGCTTTATCATCTTTACGACGATTGAGAGATTCAGCCAGCGTCTTCATCGGTACGCCTCCCTGCTGCCCCTTCTGGGCAAGAAGCAATATCAACAGTTACGGGAACAGCTGCGACAAAATCAGAGCAAATATGGAATGGGAGAATTTAACGAGGCAGAGTCTTCGCTCTCCGCCCTCTCTTATCAGCTGGAAACCCAGGAAAAAACCGTCGACATTCGCACTCAGGAAGTCGAGCGTCTGTCTTTGTTTGATCCTCTGACAGGCCTTGCAAACCGACACCTGCTGCAATACGAAATCCAAAGTGACCTGGAGCATCTTGCCCGAAGCCCTCGCGAGAATCTCGTGGCCGTCATTTTACTGGATCTCGATAACTTTAAGCGGATCAATGACTCGCTGGGACATCAACTCGGTGATGTTCTCCTCGAAAAAATGGCCAAGCGTCTGAAAGGCGCAATTCACTCTCTCGGATTGGTAGCCCGACTTGGCGGTGATGAATTTGCGATCCTGTTGCGCTCAGCACGTCGCCCCGAACAATTGCAGGCTCTATCTCAAAAGATTCAGGATTTGGTCCGCAAACCCCTGGTTGTAGACAACACCTCTCTTGTGATCAGTTGCAGTATTGGTGTCTCTACGGCAACCCTTGAAGACACTCCGGAAGATCTGGTGAAACACGCTGAAATTGCCATGTACAAGGCCAAACAAAGCGGCGGCAATGCTCACCGACTGTTCAACTCTCAAATGGCTGCCGAAGCGCACGACAACTTATCGCTGGAAAGTGAACTCCGCCGCGGCTTCGAAGAGAGTGAATTTACGCTCTACTTACAACCCAAAGTAAATATGGATGGCATCATCAAGGGATTTGAATCGCTGGTGCGCTGGGATCATCCGGATCGGGGCACGCTGCCGCCCAGCGAATTCATACCCGCCATGGAAAACATGGGTTTTATCAGCCTGCTGGACAACTGGGTTCTGGAAGCCAGTTTCCGTCAATTAAAGGTGCTTGAGCCCCACTACCCTGACATCATTCTGGCAGTAAACATCTCCTCCACACACTTCACCAAAGAAAGCTTCCTGGTGTTTTTGCACGAATGCCTGCAAAAGTACCCCATTAATCCCAGTCGACTGGAACTGGAAATCACCGAAACTCTACTGATGAAAAACATGAGCGCTGGGCTCGAAGTCATCAAAAAAATCAAAGAGATGGGCGTCCGTATCGCCATTGATGACTTTGGCACCGGCTACTCCTCACTGAGCTACCTGAAAAACCTGCCGGTCGACACACTGAAAATCGATCAGGAATTCATTAAAGACATCCCCGACAGCGAGAGCGACATGCAAATCTCTTCTGTCATCATTTTCCTGGCCAAACAACTTCACTTCTCCGTCGTCGCGGAAGGCGTCGAAACCGCTCAACAACTGTCCTTCCTGAAAGCCAACCACTGCGACCTGGCCCAAGGGTATTTTTTCAGCAAACCAATTCCCGCCCACAAGGCCATTTTGATGCTGGAAAGCGAGCGGATCGATCTCGCTAACACCCGATCCAGATACTAATCCAAGCCTTCACTCCTTCTCATGCAACCTGACTGTTCATGACGTCTAACAACACCAATTAGCACCTTTATAGGTCACAATGCACCACAATGAACACAACCACTCGCACACAAGTTGCCTAGACACCAAAATAAACCATCAGAAATAATCCATTTATGCACCGTTAAAATGCATAAACAGTGTTTTTGACGTAAAAATAAACATAAACACCCTAATCAGCATGCTGGCATCTTCTTTGCAGCCATCCTGCCGTCTGTAGCGCTCCAAGAACGCACTAATACATGACACCGTGATTAAGCGGGCGCCTCAGAGAGCAGCCCATGCATTAAAAAGATGTGCATATAACATCAAAAAAGACTGCAGGTAGATTTATGTTATTTGGCCGCAAAAACCGGAAGCCGATTACCATCCCTCAAAAGAAGGTTGCCGAGTGGAAATACACCACTTGTAACTATTGCTCTACAGGTTGCGCCATTGAAATTGGGCTTAGCGACGAAGGTAAAGTTGTCACCAGCCGAGGGCATGCCGGCGCAGACGTCAACCGTGGCAAACTGTGCATCAAGGGGCTGCTGGAACATGAACTATTTGAATCCCCAGGTCGTGGCACCCGCCCACTGACTCGGGAAAAGTTTCACCAGCCTTTCCAACCAGCTGGATGGGATCAGGCACTGGATTACACCGCCACCAAAATTAAAGAAATTCAGAGCAAGTATGGACGAGACTCTTTCGCAGTCATTTCTACCGGTCAATTACTGACTGAAGAATTCTATACCCTGGGTAAGCTGGTTCGCGGTTGCATTGGCACCAACAACTACGATGGCAACACGACCCTGTGTATGGCATCGGCCGTGTCTGGCTATAAACGCTCTTTTGGCGCCGACGGCCCTCCTGGTTGCTATGGCGACTTCGAGCACACTGAATGCCTGATGGCGTTTGGCTCCAACCTGCCGGAACAACACCCCATCATCTACTGGCGATTAAAAGAAGCGAAAGAAAAACGTAACTTCCCGCTGATCGTGATAGATCCGCGCGTAACCATGCTGGCTCAGTTTGCCGACATTCACCTGCCGATCACTCCGGGTACAGACTGCGTGCTGATCAACTCCATGCTGTACGTTATCTTTAAAGAAGGCCTGGAAGATCGCGCTTATCTGGAAGCTCACACCAATAACCTGGCGGAATTGGAAGCACTGGTCACCACCGAGCGCTACAACCCGATTCACGCACAGCACGAGTGTGGCATTGATGAAGACCGCATTCGTACTGTGGCCCGCCTGTACGCAAAAGCCAAGTCCGCCATGTCCATCTGGACGATGGGGATCAACCAGAGCACACACGGCTCTGACGGCGTGGCCAACATCAACAACCTGAATCTGTGTACCGGCAACATCGGTATCCCAGGCGGTACCAGCCTGTCCATCACCGGCCAATGTAACGCCATGGGGACTCGTGAATGGTCGTCCTGTTCCGGCCTGCCCGGTTACCGGGCACTGGAAAAAGAAGATCATCGCCAGGAAATCGCGGACTTTTGGGGTATCGATCCCGAGTTTTTCCCGAAACAACGCGGCCTGACCGAAACCGACATCTTTCCAGCAATTGAAACTGGCGAGATCAAAGGTCTCTGGCTGGTGGCTACCAACCCCATGACCTCAATGCCCAACACACCACGCATACGCAAGGCGATGGAGAAGCTGGAATTTCTGGTGGTTCAGGATTGCTACGAGGACGTGGAAACCAATCAATACTCCCACGTATACCTGCCAGCTTCCGTTTGGGCTGAAAAAGAAGGTTGTCACACTAACACCGAACGCCGGGTGAATCTGGTACGCAACGCCCTGCCCACTTACGCCGAGTCCAAACCAGACTTCTGGATTTTCAATGAAATGGCCAAGCGCTTTGATAACGGCCACGTTATCCACTTCCCGGAAACACCGGAAGGCGCTTTCGAAGAAATGAAGACATTGTCTGTCGGCACAGATCGTACACTGGACATTTCTGGCATGACCTACGACAAGATCGAACAGGCCCGAGGTATCCAGTGGCCCTATCGTGCCAGCAAAGAGGGCCGCAAGGGTCAGGAAGGCCTGAAAGGCGATCCCCGCCTTTACACCGATGGCAAATTCCAGACTCCGAACGGCAAGGCCAATCTGATCTGCGTAGACTTCGTTAACAACAACGAACAGCCCTGTGACGAGTACCCGTTCTGGCTCAACAGTGGCCGCGTAGTGGAACACTTCCATACCCGTACCCGTACCGGCAAGATCGGCAACTGTAATAAATACAGTCCAACGCCCTACATGGAAATGAACCCCGATGCCGCCGAAGAACTGGGGGTTAAGCATCAGGAGTATGTTCGTCTGACTTCTCGCCGCGGGGATGCCGTGGTGATGGTGCAGCTGACTCACCGTGTTGCCCGCAACGCGGTCTTTATCCCTTTCCATTTCCACGACTGCGTCAACCGGCTGACGCTGGGACTGCTTGATCCCTATTCTCGTCAACCTGCTTTTAAGCAGTGCTCTGCACGTATCGAGAAAGTAGATCAAAAAGAAGCCGCACGCCTGAACGCCGAACGTCGCGCGTTTTAATCCAGGGGAATAGAGATGAACGATCAATTGAAAGAAAGCACACTAGAACCGGCTAACACAGTAGACGTGGTTGAGGTTTTTGATCCCCGCGAAATGAAGCCGGTTGTCAAACCTGAAGTGGCCGCCTCTGCCAGCCACTGGGAACTGCGAACTCAGGAACAGCCTTACGCGTTTCTGAGTGATAAGAAAGTGGACGACGCCAACCGCTATGGCCAGAAGATCGATCTTGTGGACCTGACCGGCTTGCCTGCGAATCGCTCCATGTACATCAATGAAAACCCGGACGTCGGTGTTAATCCCAACCGTAACAAGCAGCACGGCTTTTTCTTTACCGCCGACAACTGCATCGGCTGCCACGCCTGCGAGGCGGCCTGTAGCGAAAAGAACGAAAACCCCGCACATTTAGCCTTCCGTTCCGTCGGCTATGTCGAAGGTGGCAGCTACCCGGATTACAAGCGCATGAACATTTCCATGGCCTGTAACCACTGCGACAACCCGGTCTGCTTAAAAGGCTGTCCAACCCGCGCCTACACCAAACACGCGGAATACGGCGCTGTATTGCAAGATCCGGAAACCTGTTTCGGCTGCGGTTATTGCACCTGGGTCTGCCCGTACAATGCCCCACAACTGGATCCAATCAAGGGTCAGGTATCCAAGTGCAACATGTGTGTAGACCGCCTCGAAGTGGGTCTCAAGCCTTCCTGCGTCTCCGCCTGTGTGGGTAACGCTTTGGACTTCGGCGTCATTGAAAACGTGCCGGAAAATCGTGAGCAAGCTAAAGTATCTATTCCTGGTTTCCCAACACCGGAAATCACGCATCCGAACATTCGCTTCCAGCAAACCCGCACCATGCCGGATGAGATGAAGCGTACCGATTCCATGCCCCTGAAGTACCACAAAGAAGACGACGGCACCTACACGCCGATGGTCGATCAGAAGAAAGGCAAGGAGAAGTTTTGGAGCTTTGAGCGTCTGAGTTCTCGGGAAAACCCTCTGGTGCTGTTTACTCTCGCCATGCAGGCTGTGATGGGTGCTTTTGCACTGACCTTCCTGGGTGATCAATTCAATATTGAAGTCCTGAGCCAGTTCAAAGCCAGCAGCCTGTATGTTCCACTCCTGATTGCCTGTCTGGTGGTCGGTGCTGCCGGTAACTTCATGTCAGCCATGCATTTGGGCAAACCCCATCGCTTTTATCGCGGCTTTAACAACCTGCGCCACTCGCCTATGTCTCGCGAGATTCTGGGTGTAGCAGGCTTTATGAGCACGCTGGGGCTGCATATTTTGTTCTCGTTACCGACTAACAGTATCTTCCAATCACTGTACAGCGCCGTGATCGGCAGCGACGTCAGCAATTTGATTTCACTGGAAACGTCTGCATCCATTGCCACCGTGTTCGGTTATCTCTGTATTACGTTCACGCTGTTTGCGCTCTATTACATGACCCGTTGCTACCGTATTGAAGCCCGTCCGTTCTGGAACCACTACCAGGTGAGCACCTCGTTTGTCGGCAACCTGATGTCTCTGGGCTCACTGTTGGGTGGTGGCGTCCTGGTTGCCACTTTGATGTTCAGTGGTTTGGAGTATCAAGCGGCTCTGGTCATCTGCGGTTCACTGGTCACATTGGGCATTGCACTGGAAGGTTTAGGATTGATCGGCCACCATCGCGACATGTCCAAAGCCAGCCACGAGGGTGCAGCGTCTCATTACATTCAGTGCACAACATTCGGCAAGACTTACATCCTGCGCAACACACTGTTAAGCATCAATCTGCTGGCTGCCCTGTCACTAACAGCAGGCGCCTATACAGGAGCCTTTGACGGAGTTCTGGCGCTAGTCGGCTGGGGAGTGGTAGGCATCACTCTGATCATGACCAGCCTGATTGGCCGCGCCCTGTTTTACGTACTTGTGGTTCCCACCACCATGCCTGGCGCCTTTTTCTGGAAGAACAAAGGCTTTGAAGAGCATGCACGGGATATCGGTCTGGCAAACATGCCTCAAGTGGGTGTGGTTCCGGACCTGCACTAACACCTGCACCAACCAGTGCATCATCTTCACTCGAGCCTTGCGTTAACCGCCTGTGAGACAGGCGGTTAACGCTTTATACTACCCTCCTCTTTTCACATTTCATTTTACATTCAAGATGCGTGCGCCATGACTTTAAACGACCTGCTTAATAAAACCTGCCTCATTGGCCTCAGCTACTTTGATCTGGATGGCGAACTGCTCAAGCAGTCTCAGCTATGCGGCACCGTGATCAGTGCCGATGAGGAAGAGGGAATCTCCATTAGATTACAAGGCAAAGAAGCAACGCAGGGCGATAAAGATCCAGTATTTATTCTGCCACCCACACTCACGGCCTGGTTTACAGCTCCTCCGGGGCATTACAAAAACCCCGAAAGCGGTGTCGATATTGAGAACCCTGACTATCTGGTGACCTGGGATATTTACAAAACGAAAAAAGATACGCCGGAAGGCGAACATGAATGGTGGGAATGGGTGCCGCGCACGGCACCACCACAGGTAGGTTAAACATATCCCGGCATTTAACTGACGGCTCAATGTAAGGTCTGTTACTAGACCTTCTACAACACTTTCTACAACACCTTCCCGACAGATTCTGCCAGGTAAGGCAAGTTTTGTTGATTGATACCTGCCAAATTAATCCGGCTGGAGCCCACCATATAGACACTGAACTCGGTTTTCAGACGTTCAACCTGAGTTTCACTCAACCCCAAAAATGAAAACATTCCCCGCTGTTGAGGAATAAAACTGAAATCGCCATAAGGAGCTAAAGCCGCGGACAAGTCCTGACGTAACTGCTTGATGCGCACACGCATCTCAGCCACCTCGCCCTCCCACTGCTGACGCAGCGCGGAATCGGTCAGGATCGTGGCGACCAATGCCGCACCGTGGGACGGTGGCATGGAGTAGATTCCCCGGGCAATACTTTGCATTTGCCCAAACGTATTGGCTGCCGCAACCGACGTGTTGCCCATAACAGACAGGGCTCCGACGCGTTCACGATAAAGCCCGAAATTTTTCGAGCACGAACTGGCAACCACCAATTCAGGTACAGAGCCTGCGAGCAGGCGTAAACCCTGAGCGTCGTCTTCCAGACCATCCCCAAACCCCTGATAGGCAAGATCGACAAACGGTGTAAAACCGTGCCTATTGGCAAGATCTGCAATCTGCTGCCAATCGTCCAGAGTTAAATCGGTTCCACAAGGGTTGTGACAACAACCGTGTAATAACACCAGGTCACCTGCAGGCACTTCCGCCAGGCAGGCCATCATGCCATCTCGGTCGATACTTTGGGTGGCAGGATCATAGTAAGGATATTCTTTGATTTTAAGACCGGCACTGCTCAACAACGGAATGTGATTCGCCCAGGTAGGACGGCTCACCCAGATGGTCGCTCCTGGTTTGGATTTATTAATCAGCTCAGCCGCAACCCTCAACGCACCGCAACCACCCGGCGTTTGCAGAGTCTGCACCCGTTCAAGCTGAGCTGAGTCTGCGCCAAAAATCAGTTGGGCTATTGTGCCATTGAAGACATCATTCCCGGCAGGCCCCTCATACGCCTTGGTGGTTTCCTGCTCGTGACAGCGACGCTGAGCCGCGGTGACACTCGCTAAAACGGGCGTATTGCCCGCTTCATCTTTGTACACACCCACCCCCAGATCCACTTTCTGGGGGTTATTGTCCTGTTTATAGGCCAGTGACAGCCCCAGAATGGGATCCGTTGGTAATGGCTCGAACCGCTCAAACATGGATATTCCTCGATTGCACTGCAGAATTTCTGGTGACGCATTATATAACCCGTCAAACCTGTAAAGCCGTGCATTATAAAGAAAACTGCGGCTCGGATTGAAGGACTGAAATTGAAACCTATAATGTCTTAATAGCCAACCAGATTCCAACCCTAACAACGCCCTGGGCTATAACAAGGATATGACTATGTCAGATGCACACCAGCTTGACGATTTCGACATGAAAATCCTCAAAGCCCTTCAGGAAAACGCCGATTATTCGATGAATGAACTGGGTGATCTCGTCGGGTTGTCACACACTCCCTGCTGGAGAAGAATTAAGCGACTAGAGGCCGAAGGTTTCATCAAAGGCAAGGTAACCTTGCTGGACGCATCTCGATTGAACCTGAGCGTGACAGTGCATGCCTCTGTGATTGTGAAAGAACACAATAGCGAGGCACTTGAAGCCTTTGAGGCTTCTGTACATACGGTTAAAGAAATTGTTGAGTGCTATTCAACCACAGGTGAAAAAGATTACTTGCTGAGAGTCGTTGTCAACAGCGTCGAGCACTACGAGAAACTCCTGAAACATACACTGTTGCATCTGCCCAATGTCGCCTCGGTACACTCCACATTTGCTCTAAAAGCCGTGAAATACACCACGGCCCTGCCTCTCGACTCTGCTGCTCAGCGCTGACGAGATGCAACCCTGTCTGACAGTTGCTGCATCACTGAAGACAGGGTCTCCTCCAGAGACAATCCCCCGCAATTTACCGTGATATCCGCGTATTGCCTGTACAGCTGGCATCGCTCTTCAAATAAAGATTCAAAGCTTTGATCCGGACGCTTGGCGATCCCTCGGGAATCATAATCCTTGATCCGTCTCCGCAACTCATTCAGGGCCACATCCAGATACACCACAGGACCATAAGTCTTCAGATGCGCCATGCCTTTTTCGCTGTACACCGCGCTACCGCCGGTGGCGACAATATGATTTGCAAAATCACATTCCAGAAGCGTCTCTTCTTCCAGTCGACGCAGCGCCAGATACCCTTCCGCATCCAGCACTTCCTGCAAAGTCGCATGTGCTCTTAGCTGTATCAGCAGATCCGTATCCACAAAGTCTTTAGCGAGCGATTTAGCCAGCATCACACCGAGTGTGCTTTTTCCTGCACCGGGCATTCCAACTAAAATGATGCTTTCTTTTGACCCGCTGTCTTTTAACTCATTATCTGACATTCTGTTAACTCATCTACCTGATATGGAGGCACACGCTCATTCATTTGTAACAATTATAACGAAAACAAGGGGTTAACGATAAGTCAGCTGACACAGTCGAAACCCATTCGACATTTCACTCAAAAAGTGGCTAAGAAATACTTTGCAACCGAAAAATCTGCTGCTAGTCTCGTAAGTGAGAGATTCAGGTTTTGTACCTGTGCACTGATATGTGATCCTGTTTCTCCTGATAAGTCATGTTCGACACTTGGAGTGCTTACTGCGGTGTAGAAGGTGGCTTTCAGTAAGATTAGTTGGTCAGTTAGAAGACGCTCAAGTATTTATGTATCTGGTTTTTATGATAGACCCGTCAAATTGCCGTCCGGCACTTTCCAGTTCCGCGCATCCTTGCCTTGCCCGTCATAAACCCGCCTGGATTTCTTTGCTCAATCCCTTTCGGGGGTCCTTTTAAAACAGTTCGAGAATTTAAGTTATGTCAACAACGCACACTGGACAAGTGAAATGGTTTAATGAATCCAAAGGGTTTGGTTTTATTGAGCAGGAATCCGGTCCCGACGTATTTGTTCACTTTAGCGCCATCCAGGGCTCTGGCTTTAAGACCCTTGCTGAAGGCCAAAAAGTTTCTTTCAATGTCACCGATGGTCAAAAAGGCCCCCAAGCCGAAAATGTCGTTGCGGATTAGTATCCTGCTCTGACGAAAAGAAGCTCTGTTTCCTATTGATGACTCACGTACAAATAGTGACTCTGGTACAGAGCTTCTTTTTTGGTGTTTTCGCTTTTTCGGCCTTCACCTTACAAACGCAGCTAACGAGCTTAGACGTTACTGACACGCTAAATCGCTATTTGCTGTTGATCGCTGCAAGCATCTTTTCCACGGCATTCATATGCTCGGGATTGTTGTGGCATACCCCCTGAAAAACCGCGCATAAATCCAAAAAGTCTGGCAGCTGTTGACGCTGTGCCATCTGCATTAACCGCTTGGTCATGCGAACCGCATGCGCCGGTTTCGATGCCATTTCCTGCGCTAGTTCATTCGCACGAGACATCAAATCCTCCGGCGGCAAAACCTCCAGTACGACGCCGTACTCCAACGCTTCTTCTGCGGAAATCACTCGTCCAGTAAAAGTTAGCTCGGCTGCGCGCTGATAACCGATCAGTCGCTGCATAAACCAGGCTCCGCCATCGCCTGGGATGATACCCAGATTAATAAAGGTTTCCCCAAATTTGGCTTTCGATGAGGCCAGACGAATGTCACACATATTCGCCAGATCAAATCCGGCTCCAATAGCCGCGCCATTGACGGCAGCAATCACAGGGACTTCGACTTTATTCATCGCCAAAGGAATCCGTTGAATACCCTGCCGATAGAGTTCTGCCTGAGCCTCCACATCACCGGAGAAATCGCCTTCGCGATTGGCCATGTCTTTAATATTTCCACCGGCTGAAAAAGCACTCCCTTCGCCGGTGAGCACCAACACGGAGATGGCTTTATTGCGATTGACCCAGTCTGTCACTGCAATAATATCGTCCGCCAACTGGGTGCCGGTCAATGCATTGCGCACATCGTGGCGCTGCATAGTGAAGGTTGCCACAGCTCCCTCAACCGTTAGGCTGGCATCTTTCAGTTCAGGTTGTTCCATTTGGGTATCTCCCGATTTCAGTTTTTCGTTTCTAATTTAGTTTCTTATAGTGAAAGCCCTGACAGCAAAAAGCCACTCATAGGAGTGGCTTTTTGCTCAGTGTCGGATGCGCTTCGAATAGCGAATCGTACACCTTGTTACTCGCAGCGCTCAAACAGTGCTGCAATACCCTGACCACCGCCAATGCACATGGTCACGACAGCGTATTTACCGCCGATACGCTCCAACTCGTACAGAGCTTTAACGGTGATAATTGCACCGGTAGCGCCAACCGGGTGACCCAGAGAAATACCGGAACCGTTTGGATTAACCTTCTCCATAGGCAGCCCCAGATCTTTAGCCACGGCCAGAGCCTGAGCTGCAAACGCTTCGTTCACTTCCCAGGTATCAATATCATCAACGGTCAGGCCAGCTTTATCCAGTAGTTTACGTACCGCAGGGATTGGACCAATACCCATGTATTTCGGCTCAACGCCGGCAAAGGCGTATCCTTTCAGTTTAGCCATAGGCTTCAATCCGCGAGCAGCAGCGGCTTCAGAATCCATCATGACCATGGCTGCAGCCGCATCATTCAGACCGGAGGCATTACCCGCTGTTACGGAGCCATCTTTCTTGAACACCGGACGCAGCTTGCCCATGTCTTCTGCTTTCGCATCAAAGCGCACATGCTCATCTTCGGCAAACTGCACAGGACCTTTGCGGGATTTCAGTTCTACCGGCAGAATCTGACTTTCGAAGTACTTGTTCTCTGTGGCGTTCTGGGCACGATTGTGACTCAGTGCTGCCAACTCATCCTGTTCGTCACGGCTGATGCCCCACTTCTCAGCGACGTTCTCAGCGGTGATGCCCATGTGGTAGTTTTCCATCGGACAAGTCAAAGCACCAGTCATCGCATCTACCATCTCAGCATCCCCCATACGGGCGCCCCAGCGAGCTTTTGGCAACCAGTAAGGCACACGGCTCATGGATTCTGCACCACCGGCAACAACGGCTTCCTCATCGCCCAGTAACACCAACTGAGCAGCAGAAATCACGGCTTGCAGACCAGAGCCACAGAGGCGGTTAACCGTCAGTGCAGGAGTCGACTCTGGCAGTCCGCCCTTAAGACCTGATACACGACTCATGTACATGTCACGACGATCAGAGTGAGTCACGTTGCCCATGGTGATATGACCGATGTCTTCGGGCTTCAGGCCTGAACGCTCAACGGCTTCTTTCACCACCATACCGCCCAGATCTGTGGGGGGAATATCTTTCAGGCTACCGCCGAAGGTACCAATGGCAGTGCGCACACCGCTTAGAATGACGACTTCACGTTGACTCATCTCTTACACCTCTATTTGGGTTATGTTTAATCTATCCGGGCAATGGGACATCTCCGAACCATCAGCCCCAGATATACATATTGATGTTCTGCGGGCGAGTATACCGCAAAATTCAAACAACTGTTTAACTGTTCAGTTTTAAAGCTCCGAAACCACCCCTTGTTTGGCCAATATCGCCAACTCCTCTTTCCCGAGCCCCAAAATACTCTCCAGAACTTCCTGGTTATGACTGCCGACGTCTCCGCCCGGCCACTGAGTCCGCCCGGGCGTTTGGCTTAACTTGGGCAAAATCGCCGGGATGTCCAGCGGTTTGCCGTCAATTTCAACCCGCTCAAACATACCACGAGCCTGATAATGGGGGTCGTTAAACATATCCTCGACACTGTAAATCGGCCCCGCTGGCACACGCTGCTCTTCCATCACCGCAAGAATGTCTGACAACTCATGAGTCATGCACCACTGAGCCAGCACTTCATCAATTTCGGCCTCGTGCTCAACCCTGCCGGCATTGGTGGCCAATCGAGGATCGGCGCTCAGGTCTTCCCGTCCGACACCAATCATCAGCCGCTGAAAAATGGAATCGCCATTGCCTCCGATCACCACGTATTTACCGCCTTTGCAGCGGTAGGTATTGGTGGGAACAATCCCCGTTAATGTGGTACCGGAAGGCTCACGAACCACACCAGCCCCGGAGAACTCAGGCACCACCGCTTCCATCAGGTTGAACATGGACTCATACAGCGCCACATCCACCACCTGCCCGGCACTGTTACCTTTCTCTTTGCCCAGCAGAGCCATAACAATACCCAGTACCGCATGGATACCTGAAATGGTGTCACCAATGCTCAGATTGGGGCGAACTGGCGCCTGCCC